>CAYUNV010000009.1:0-16466 GCA_964446265.1 uncultured Negativicutes bacterium
ACTGGCTATGATACTTTAACGGATACAATGTATTTCGGTAACGATGCCGGTGATGTGAAGGAATTTAGCCTGTCCGGCAGTGACCTTACCGTTGAATTCTATAGTGGGAACAGTTTGACATTGAAGGGTTGGACTGCAACCAAAGGAATACAAATTGTTTCGAGAGATGGCGACTCCGGTGAAGAAAATGCTACGTTTTTCCAAACCGGTACCAACAGCGGAAATACGGTGCGGGCGAATGATAATTATTATAACAACGTGCTGGTCGGCCTTGGCGGCGCTGACACGCTGATCGGCGGTGACGGGAGCGACGATATATTTGGCGGTACGGGCAATGATTCCTTGGTTGGCGGAGCGGGCGAAGACTCTTATGAATTTTATGCCGGTGACGGCAACGACACGATTTCCGGCAGCAACCTGAGTGCAAATGCCGAAATCGATTTTGGCGCGGAAATCGGCTCCACTGATTTTTCTTTAACAACGCTGACCGGCGGGGCGTATAAATTGACTTATAACAATGGAAAAGATTCCATTGAGCTGAAGGATTTTGCCAGCGGATTACCGGGGTTGTATTTTGGTAATGACGATTCCAGTTACTACTTTAATGGTGAGACGTATGAACTGAATGGCGGCAGCACTTTGCCGTCAGCGACGACGGGTGATGACACCGCGAATTTCCTGACCGGCACATCGGCCGCAGAAGCGCTCTATGGTTTGGGCGGTGACGATACGTTGAATGCGCTGGCCGGCGACGATTATTTGAATGGCGGTACCGGCAATGACAGCTTAGCAGGTGGGATCGGCGACGATTGGCTGAATGGTGAAGAATTTGGCAATGAAGATCAAGGCAGTGATACGCTCAATGGCGGCGACGGAGCAGATGCCTATGAATTCCACGTGGGCTTCGGCAATGATCTTATCCAAAAAGACAACAGTAACAATCTGGATATGATTCAAATTGACGGATTGGGCGATTATGAAGCCAGTCAGTCCGGCACTAATCTGGTACTTGACTTTGGAGACGGTGACCGGCTGACATTGGAAGGTTGGTATGAAAGCAACAACTATCAGGTCAACCACATTAAAGTCGTTTCTCAGGGACCGGATGTCGATTATCAGCTAATCGCCGACACAGATCAATCCGGAACAGTAATGGGAACTGCGGGAAACGATGTCCTGCAGGGCTTGAACGGCAACGATACGTTGGATGGCAGTACCGGTAACGATATTTTGTATGGCGGTAACGATAATGATGCCATATACAGCAGCGACGGTGTGGATACTTTATTCGGAGGGAATGGTGCCGATACCTTAACGGCCTATAGTCCGGATGCGAATAATCCATCGATAAATCATGTGCAGCTTTACGGCGGCAATGATAACGATTATTTATTGGTTGTTGCCAGCGGCGGGAATAAATTGGACGGAGGAAATGGTGATGATACTCTCTGTGATTTGACCGGCAGCGATACAATGGCATATGGCGACGATACGCTGACGGGTGACGCGGGGAATGATGTCTATGTTGTGAGCGCGAACCGCTATGACGATGTTATTGTGATCAACAATAATGCGACTGTCGTTGATAACGGTTTGGATGTCTTTATGTTTGCCGGCAATGATTACCATGGTTTGCCGTTAAACAGCACGCTGTTTTCGTATAGCAACGACAGCGGTGACTTGCTTGTCAGTGTAGGCAGTAATGTTCTTTACCGCTTTGCCGGCTGGTTTTCCAATCCGTCGAGTCAAGTTGAAACCTTTGTATTCAATGATGTAGTATATTCCAATGATGATATTAACGGCCTTGTTGGCGGTACCGGGTCCCAGGCCTTTGATGGATCTTCTGCCGCGAACGAAAGCTTTACCGGAACAACGGGCGTGGATGCGTATACCTTCACCGGCACGCAGTTCGGCAGCGACACGATCGTTGGTACTGCTGGAAATTCACTGGATCAAATCACTGTCGATAATATTGACGGAATCCAGTGGAATGATACGAACCTGATTCTTCCGGTCTTTGACCAGGCAACGAAATCGGATGCCAGCCAGCTCGTCATCAGCAACTGGTTTGCCAATTCAGATTATCAGGTGAACAATCTTACTACGAACCTAACAAACCTTTTCTATAACCAAGGCGGGGGAACCCGGGATTATATCCTGTCAACCGGAACTTTGAATGCAAACGATACGATCGATTTTAGCGGAAGCACGGTTAACAACATTTATTCCGGATTAACCGGCAGTGATTCGATTTTGGGCGGAGCCGGCGATGATTTGCTGTATGGCGATGCCGGAAATGACACGATTTATGGCGGATCGGGCAATGACCAATTGTATGACGGCGGCGGCAACGACCTGCTGGACGGCGGAACAGGCAATGATTTCCTGCGAATCAATAAAGGCAACGATACGGTCTATGGCGGAACCGGAAACGATGTCTACCGCTTCGGTGCGGGCTTAGCCGGATCGGCCTATTACGGCGAAGATTTTGGCAATGACACGATCATGAGCAGTACCTCGAACGCCAATGATATGATTTTCACAGCGAACCTCAACGGGCCGGACTATGCGACAAAATCCGGCAATGATTTGACGATCAATATTTGGGATGATTCGTCTAACCAGGACTATTCGATTACCGTTCAGGATTGGTTCTTAGACAGTTCGTACCAGATCGGCAAATACCGGATCCGGTATACTTATGAAGACGGAACGCAGTCGCAGGTAGACTTTAATCTGAAAACCGGCAATAATAACGATAATAGCTTTACGGTTGCCAATGACGTAAATATGATGTACTTCGGCTTAGGCGGCAACGATATGATTACCGGCGGCAATTATTTCAGCCAGCTTTTTGGCGATGACGGCAATGATGTATTGTATGCCGGCAGCGGCGGAGCTCGTATGCGGGGCGGAAATGGTGCTGACACGTTAGTTGGCAGTACAGGCAATGACAACCTGCATGGCGGTGGCGGCAGCGATATTCTTACCGGCGGTGCGGGTGCAGATACTTTGAACGGCGGTGGCGGTAATGATTCGTTGACCGGCGGAGCCGGCAGGAATGTTTACTATGTCGGAGCCGGCTTTGGTAACGACACGATTGATATGGTAACCGATTATGATGATTTACAAACTTTGTACATGAACACAGGAAATACGACCGGTGATCCTGCATTTACCCAGCAGGGCTACAACCTTTTGATCGATTTTGGCAACGACAGTCTGTTGCTCCAAAACTGGTACCAGATTCCGGTAGACTATCGGTTTATGAATGTGGTTGTCCCGGAAGCGGAAGGGATAAACAGCTTCATGGTCGAGGTTGGCAGTGCGGCTGCTGACGTGATGACCGTCCCGACCTTGGTGAATGGCGAGACCAATGAACTATACGGTCTTGAAGGAGATGACTCGCTTGTCGGCGGGACCGGTGATGATGCGTTGATCGGCGGCAGCGGCAGTGATACGCTGACGGGCGGCAACGGCAATGATACCTATCATCTTTCAATTGGCGATGGGGCAGATTTCCTGTCTGAGGCAGATCGAACGCTCTATAATAACGATGTGATTTCTTTTGAGGATGGCATCGTATTTGAAAGCCTGACCTGTGAGTTTTCAGGAGACAGCGATTACCTGATCACGTATGCCGGAGGCTCGATCAAAATACTGAACGAATATGATATAGCAACCGATACGGATTACCTGCCGGATCTGTACTTTAATTCTACAAACGCCACTTATACGTATGATCAGGCATCAGGCTCCTATATAATGAAAGTTTAGAAGTTGTGAAGCGTGAGAGAAACCGGCTGCTTAACCGCAGCCGGTTTTCTCGCTGTAAGGCAGGAATAATGTGATAAGTACGCGAATGTAAACTTAATTATGCATAAATTGCCTGGAAAGAGGGGCCCCTATGACGTCTGAAACCAATACATGAACAAACAGCACCTGCCGCTCATCCAGACACCGGCCTGGCAAGCCTGGTGATTGTTGCCCGTATTCTGGGTATTCCTGCCGAAGAGAATTCCTTGCGGCAGGAATTTGTTCTTGATAAGGCAGCCATAGATACATCTGGAATCTGCAAGGCCGCTAAAAAGCTGAAATTGAAAGCCCGTGTTATGAGACCGGCCATCGACCAGATCAGCCATCTGCCGATGCCGGCCATAGCTATCTGCCAGAATGACAGCTATGTTGTCATTTTGCGGTGTGACGGCGGAAAATTTCTGCTGTTTGATCCGGTGATCGGGAAGCCGGAGACGGCTGATCCTGAACGGTTTGCCGAAACCTGGAGCGGCGAAATCATCCAAATTACCCGCCCGTTTAGTTTTAAGCGGTTGGGGCAGGAATTCAATATTGGCTGGTTTGCGCCGGTGTTTTGGCGCTACCGCCATACGTTTTACCAAGTCATTCTGCTGGCGTTTTTGCTGCAGGTTTTCGGTCTGGTTACGCCGATGTTTATGCAGGTTATTATTGATAAAGTCCTGCCGCACAAGGGGATGTCCACGCTGAATATCCTGATTGCGGTGATTTTTTGCGCCTATTTTTTCCAAAGCTTGATGGGCTATCTGCGTACATATATTTTTACCCATACCACCAATAAAGCCGACGCCATCTTGGGCACCCGGCTGTACCATCAACTCTGCGCGCTGCCGATGCGGTATTTTGAATCGCGGCGGGTCGGCGATACGGTCACCCGGGTCCGTGAACTGGAAAATATCCGCAACTTTCTTACCAGCGCCAGTTTGACGGCACTGTTGGATACGGTGTTCGGCGTTGTTTTTTTGGCCGTGATGTTTTTTTACAGCACGACACTGACCTGGGTCGTGATTGCTGCCTTACCCGTATTTATTGGTATGGCCATGTACTTTACGCCCATCATGCGGGAGCAGTTTAAGGCGCGGTTTGCCGCTTATATGGAAAATTACAGTTTCCTGGTGGAATCGCTGACCGGCATCCAGACCGTTAAATCTCTGGCATTGGAGCCGCAGTTCAATAAAAAATGGGAAGAAACGATCGGCAAATATGTCAAGGTCTCGTTTCAGACCTCCAATATGGGTAATTTGTTCGGCAGTATCAGCAGCATCGTCAGTCTGCTGTCCAACCTAAGCATTCTTTGGCTGGGTTCGCGCCTGGTTATCGGCGGCGAGATGACGGTCGGCCAGTTTATCGCCTTTAATATGCTGGCCGGGCAGGCGATCAATTCCGTGACCCATCTGACCAACCAGTGGCAATCTTACCAGCAGGCCCGCCTGTCGGTTGCCATGCTGGGCGATATCCTTAATTCACCGCCTGAGCCGACGGTCCGGCCGGGAACGGCGCGGCACGCTGCCTTGCGCGGCGCGATCCGCCTGGAACACGTGAACTTCCGGTACCGCCCCAACGCCCCCTTGGTGATCCGCGATGTCAGCATGGACATCCAGCCGGGGATGCGCGTCGGCATTGTCGGCCGTTCCGGTTCCGGTAAAAGTACGATCAGCAAACTGATCCAACGCCTCTACATCCCGGAAAGCGGCAAGGTCTTTCTGGATGGGCTTGATATTGCCCAGGCCGATCCGGCGTGGATCCGGCAACAGATCGGCGTGGTTATGCAGGAAAACTTTCTGTTTAACGGCAGCGTCCGGGAAAATATCTCGATTGCCCGGCCGAGCGCCCGGATGGATGAAGTCATCAAAGCGGCCCGGATTGCCGGGGCGCATGAATTCATCGCCGAGCTGGCCGAGGGGTATGATACGAACGTCGGTGAACGGGGCGCGTCACTGTCCGGCGGCCAGAAACAACGGATTGCCATAGCCCGGGCACTAATGACCAACCCGCGCATTTTAATTTTTGACGAAGCAACCAGCCAACTCGACTATGAATCCGAACGCATCATCATGAAAAATCTGGACCAAATTTGTGCCGGACGCACGGTAATTATCATTGCCCACCGGTTGTCTACCGTCCGTCCTTGTGAAAAGCTGTTTGTCCTCGACCGGGGACAATTGCTTGAACAAGGCAGCCATGATGAATTGATTGCCAAACAGGGAATGTACTACGGCTTGTATCATCAACAACGCCGTTGAATACGTCACAGCAAAGGAGATCGCCACATTGGAAACGCAATCGGCTCCGAAATTAGATACCGCATTGATTTGCTTGGCTGCAGCCGCCAAGATCCTGGGGATCCCGGCCGATGAACAGCAGCTTCGCCGCGCTTATGCGATCGGCAGCGCCGGCATGGACATTACCACGCTGCTGCGGGCTGCTAAAGATATTGGGCTGAAGGCCCGGCTGGTTACACCGGCCCCGGAACGGTTTTCCAAGCTGCCTATTCCGGCCATTGCCATTTTGAAAAACGGGAATTGCGTGGTGGTCGGCCGTACGCGGGAAGATACCGTTACCTTGATCGACCCCCATCGCAGCCGTCCCTTTTCGCTGCCGCTGGAACAATTTTTTCAGGCCTGGAGCGGGGAAATCATTCTGCTTACCCGCCGCATGTCGATCGAAGATTTGAGTGGGCAGCTTTCGAAAAAATTCAACCTTACCTGGTTTTTGCCGGTTTTCTGGCGGTTTCGCCGCGCCTTTTCCGAAGTCATCGCCGCTTCCTTCGGCATCCAATTATTCGGCTTGATTACGCCGGTGTTTTTCCAGATCATTATTGACCGGGTTTTAGTCCACCGTGGAACGACGACGCTGGATATCCTGGTTATCGGGATGCTGTTTGTTTATATCTTCCAAACCTTGATTACCTATTTGCGCGGCTATTTGTTCGTGCATACTGCCAATAAAATCGACGTCATTCTGGGCACACGCCTGTACCGCCACATCTCGGCCCTGGCGCTGCGCTTCTTTGAAGAACGGCGGGTCGGAGACACCGTGGCCCGGGTGCGCGAATTGGAAAATATCCGCAACTTTATCACCGGTACCGCCCTCACTCTGGTTTTGGATACGGTTTTCGCTGTCGTATATATCGCGGCGATGTTTTATTACAATTTAACCCTGTCCTTAGTTGTTGTCGCGGCGTTGCCGGTGTTTGCCCTGCTGACCTTTTTGTTCACGCCGGTGTTTAAACGCCAGTTAAACGTCCGTTTTGCCGCTTATGCGGAAAACTATTCGTTTTTGATTGAGTCAGTGACCGGTATCCAAACCCTCAAATCATTGGCGCTGGAAGGACAGTTCCGGCAAAAGTGGGAACAAAGCCTGGCGCGTTATGTCAAAATGTCGTTCGACACCACGAACATGGCCAACATTTTCGGCAGCATCGGCCAAATGGTCAGTCTTTTGACTACGCTCGGGATTCTTTGGCTGGGCGCCAATTTTGTCATGGATGGAAAAATGTCAGTCGGCGAACTGGTGGCATTCAATATGTTAGCCGGTCAGGTAACCCGGCCGGTTTTGCGCCTCGTTAACATTTGGCAGTCGTTCCAGCAGGCCCAATTATCGATCGACCGTCTGGGTGATATCCTCAACGTGCCGGCGGAACCGGCCTTTAACCCGAACCGGACAACCCTGGCCACGATTGCCGGCGAGATTGTATTTGATAATGTCGGTTTCCGCTACCGCAAGGACGGTCCGGAAATCTTACGCGAACTGAGTTTTAAAATACAGCCGGGAACGCGGGTCGGCATCGTTGGCCGCTCAGGCTCCGGCAAAAGTACGATCATTAAACTAATCCAACGGTTGTATGTGGCAGATACGGGGCAGGTGCTCATCGACGGCGTCGATGTCGCCCAGGTTGAACCGGCCTGGCTGCGCCGCCAGATCGGTTTTGTTCTGCAGGAGAGCTTCTTGTTTAATGGCAGCATCCGGGACAATATTGCCATCGCCCGGCCGGAGGCGACGGCGGAAGAAGTTATCCAGGCGGCCCGCATGGCCGGGGCGGATGAATTTATCCGGGAATTGCCGGAAGGCTACGCGACGAATGTCGGTGAACGCGGCGGCGCGTTATCCGGCGGCCAGCGGCAACGGATCGCCATTGCCCGGGCCTTGATTACCAATCCGCGGATCCTGATCTTCGACGAAGCGACCAGTGCGCTGGACTATGAATCGGAACGGATTATCATGGACAACCTGGATGCGATTTGCGCGAACCGTACCGTCATATTGATTGCCCATCGGTTGTCCACTGTCGAACAATCCGATACCATCCTGGTGATTGACCGGGGAAGACTGGCCGAACAGGGGACGCATCAGCAACTGCTGGCTCTGGGAGGAATTTACAAAAATCTGCATAACCAACAAGAGGGATGATGATGGAGAAGAAAACAGGAATACTGGCCAAATGGTTTGGTTGGAAACGCAGCGGAAAAGAAACGCTGTCGCCGGAAGAAACCGAGTTTTTGCCGGCAATATTGGAAATTACCGAAAACCCGGTGTCGCCGACAATCCGCATTCTGATTGGGGTTGTGACGGCCATTATTGCGATTGCTTTTTTGTGGTCTGTGTTCGGGCACGTCGATGAAGTCGCCGTGGCGCCGGGGAAAATTATTCCCAGCGGCTACGTCAAAGTAATCCAGCCGGAGAGCAAAGGCGTAGTCAAGCAAATCAACGTCAAAGAGGGGCAGACCGTCAAACAGGGTGATTTGCTGATTGAACTTGACCAGACCATTTCCGGCGCCGAACTGGCCCGGATCAAAAAAGAAGTTGCCTACTATAACCTGGAGATTGACCGGTTGCTGGCGGAAATGAACAATACCCCCTTTGTTCCCCAGCCGAACCCGGATTTAGACGACAAGGATTTGTCGTTCCAGATGAGTTTGTACTTGAGCCGCACAGCGGATTTCAACAGCAAGATGGCGGTAGCCCGCCATAACGTGAACCAGAGCGAGGCGGCCGTGAATGTGGCGCGCGTCAATCGCGACAAATACGCGTCGCTGTATGAGATTGCCCGCGACCGGGAAAACCGCTTAGACCAGTTATTGGTCCAAAACGCGATTTCTACCTTTACGGCGCTCGAATACAAGAGCCGCCGCATTGAATTAGAGCAGAATTTATCGGCCCAGGAAGGCGAGATTGCCCGCACCGAAGCCGCCCTGGCCCAAAGCCAGGAAGCCATGCAAAGCGTGATTGTGGAGCGCAACCGGGACATCACCGCCAAACTGGTCGAAGACCGCAAAGCGCTGCAGACTTCTTTGGAAACCTTGAAGATGGCCAATGAAAAGAACCGCCTGGCCCGCCTGGTGGCACCGATTGACGGCCGAGTCACGCAACTGGCCGTTCATACGATCGGCGGCGTGGTTACCGACGCCCAGCCGCTGATGGTCATTGTACCGGCGGATGTGACAATGGAAGTGGAAGCCTGGGTAGCCAACCAGGATATCGGTTTTATTTATAGTGGCCAAAAAGCGGAAATCAAAGTGGAAACCTTTAATTTCCAAAAATATGGCTATCTGGATGCCACCGTGACGGATATCAGTCCCGATGCCATCGAAGATAAGGACAAAGGCCGTGTTTACCGGGTTGCTCTCCAACTGGACCGCGATTATCTGGTTGTCGGCGACAAGAAAGTGTTTCTTGGACCGGGCATGACCGTTTCCGCCGAAATCAAGACGCGGGAAAAACGGATCATTGAATTTTTCCTCGATCCGTTCCGGAAATACCAGAGTGAAGGTCTGAGAGAGCGGTAAAGGGAGGAACAAGGCCAATGAGAGTTGCGCATATTACTTTTCATGACCGGCAAGACGGTGCGGCGCGCGTGGCGCGGACGCTGCTGGATTCTTTGACGGCTCAGGGACATGAGGCGGTTCTGTTCGCCCACCACAAAACAAATGAAGATTCGCGGATCATTTCCCTGCCGCTGCCGCAAACGCCTTGGCAAAGAGATTTGCTGGAAAAACAAAACCGGCAGGGGTTGAACCAACTCTACTCGACTGCCCTGCTGCAGGTTTTGCAGCATCCGGCGTTTCAGGCTGCGGATGTTCTCCACCTGCATGCGATCAACGGTAATTATTTCTCCTTTTTGCTGTTTCCTTTTTTGACGGCGCTCAAACCTACTGTCTGGACGTTGTATGATTCCCTGGCTTTTACCGGCGGCTGTTACAATGCAGACGCCTGCGACCTGTGGCGGGATATGGGCTGCAGCGGCTGTCCGCTGGATGCCGGACAGTCTACTCAAACGGAAAATTTCTCCTTGGGCTATAGCAAACGGGAAATGCTCCAGATGCTGAAAACCAGTCTGTACCGGCTGAGCAATTTTACGGTGGTCAGTCCTTCGCAGGAACGAAAAGAGCAAGCCATGCACAGTATTCTGGAAGGGCACGACGTCCGTTTGATTTACCATGGCGTAGATACGAACGTGTTTAAGCCGGGCGAACGCGCTATTTTGCGGGCTCGGCTCGGCTTGCCGCCGACGGCAAAAATCGTGTTGTTCCCCGCCCCTGGCGGGTTTGGCAATTCGGCCCGGGGCGGACAATTCCTCCGCCAGGCATTGCCCAAACTCAGCAAGCAAATTCCCGATCTGCTGTTGGTCACCGTTGGCGGCGGTCCGCAAAACGCTGCTGCCGATGTACCGGTCCGGCACGTCGAGCTTCCCTTTTTGGCCGATCCGGCCCAGCTGGCTGCCTATTATGGCGCAGCGGATGTCGTTGCTGCACCGGCGATTTTCAATACGCCCGGCCTGACGCCGCTGGAAGCGATGGCCTGCGGCACTCCGGTCGTCGCCTTTGACAGCGGCGGCATGAACGAAATCATTGCCCACCAGCAGACCGGCTATCTGGCCAAGCTGCGCGACAGCGATGACCTGGCGGCCGGTCTGGCGGCGCTGCTCTCGGATGAACAGCGGCGGCAACTGACCGGCCAGGCGGCTCGTCTGGCGGTTTTGCAACGGTTTACTGCCCAACGAATGTCCCAAGAATATCTTACTTTATACCAGGAAATGGCGGCGGCCAAGGCTCCGGCCAAGCCTCACCAAGCCCCGTCTTCACAGCCCGTAACGCCACAAAAACCGGCGGTTCAGCCGGCTGTGAAGACTCCTGTCAATCTGGCCGACCTGGAGTCCCGGTTCCAGATCCCGGCAACGGTCGAGCAAGCGCGCCAAACCGGCTGGAAGCAAGTAATCCAAGAATTCCACCGCCGCTATGAAAGCTTTGACAAACAAAAAAGCGCTGACCGCGCCCTGTTTACCGACTTATATTTCGACTATTGCCTACGGGCGCTCGATCCGGTAGCCCAGAGCCCGCTGCTGTGGGAACTGGCCGGCCAATGGTTCCTGGCCCGGCGCCTGCCGCCGCGCTGCTGCGGTTTTGCCTCACGCTGCGCAGCAAACTGCACGCGTATTTCAGCGGCATACCGGTTACGGCCCTGAACAAAATTAACGACAAACAGCAGTGGCTGCTGGTTAACCTTTGGCGGCAGGTGTTCCTGAATGTCTTTTCCGCTCTTAATTTGCGGCTGGCCATTCCGGCCGAAGAACAGGAAATAGCGGACAAACTCTTGACGGCGGCCGATAACAACTGGTATCCGCGCCTGCTGCTCACTTCGCTCTATGCCCCGTTTTCCGCCGACCAGATTGCCCTGGACGCCGGGAAACTGTGGAGTTCGAAATACATTCCCGTGTTCTGCAAAGCGATCATCGTGTTTTGGATGCTGAATTTCCCCTATTTCAACGCCCGGGAAGAGCACCGGCAGAAATTGTTAAAATATGCTGTGGACCTTTGCCGTGAGGCCGTCAAGCAAAAGCGCCTCATGACGCCGGCGTTCTTCAACTCGTTTATCGAAGAGGCCATGACGGCGTTCTGGCGGTCGACCTATGTGGGCGGCAATAATTTGGAAGCGCTGAACGCACTGGGCGACTTTTTGGTCTTCAACATGCACCGCTTATACCCCGGCATCAAAGACACGCCGCGCCTTTCTTCCGCTGCGAAAACCGATAAGGAAAATCAAGGCAACGGAAAACTGCGGATCGGCTATATTTCCCGCAATTTTGCCAGCCAGGCCGTAAGTTACTATATGGTGAACCGAATCCTGCATTACGACCGGGAAAAGTTTGAAGTAACCGTGTTTGCCCTGGGCGACCGGCAGGACCACATGACCGAATTGTTCAGCCAAAACAGCGACCACTTCCTGCAACTGAAAAACATGCAGGATATCAAGGGGCTTACGCAAACGATCCAGGAGACGAAGCTCGACATCCTGATTTATGCCGATTTGGGCATGGATCCCGTTACCTATATGCTGGCCGGCTTCCGGCTGGCGCCGGTGCAGGCTGTTCTGGTCGGCCATGGGATTACCTCGGGTTTGCCGACGATCGATTACTATGTCAGCGGCGACCACGAACCGCCGGACGGCGATAGCCATTACCGGGAGAAATTGGTTCGGCTGCCCAAGTGCGGTGCGGCGCAATATCCGCCGACCATGCCGCAGCAGATGCCAACCCGCCGCGACTTCAAGCTGCCGGAAGAGGCCGTCGTGTTTGTTTCCTGCGCCAATGGCATCAAGCATGCTCCGCAGCGGGACCGGCTGCTGGTCGAAATCCTGCAGCGCGCCCCGCAAGCCTGGATTGTTTTGAAACCGTATATGAATCCACCCAGCATCCACCACCGGCTTACCGAGCGGATCATGACCGCAGCCCGCCAGGCCGGCGTGGCCGACCGGCTTATTATATTACCGCCGCTGCGCCAGGCCAGCGACCTGATGGGGCTGCTGGCTCTGGCCGACGTACAGCTTGATACGTACCCGTACGGCGGCTGGACGACCAATATGGAAGCACTGTTCATGGGACTGCCGGTTGTCACGCAGGAAGGCGACATGGCCCGCAGCCGCTGGGGTTCGCACCTGCTGCGGGCCTTGGGGATTACCGAAGGGATTGCGGCCAATGAACAGGAATATGTCGACTGGGCGGTGAAACTGGCTGCAGATGCCGGCTTGCGTCGTCGGCTGCAGGAACATATCCGCGCCAACGTCCGGGAAACCTTGTTCAACGGCCCGGCCGCCCAGCCCGCCTACGAAGAAGCCCTTCTCCGCATGTGGCAGGAACGCCGGTAATTCCGCATGTGGCAGGAACACCGGGGTGTGTCAGGGGGACGGGGTTGTGACACACTTCGAGAGGGCAGAGTGTGTCACAACCCCGTCCCCCTGACACACCCCTGCCACCCAGATTAGCGATAAGTGAGGTGCGCCCGTGAAGATATTGTTTTTGCATCCCAATTTTCCCGCCCAGTTTGTCCGCTTAGCCAGCACCTTGGCGGCGGACCCGGCGAACCGCGTCGTATTTGGCACGCAGCGGCAGGAAGGCAGCCTGCCCAATGTGTTCAAAGTAATTTATACCAACCACCGCGAGCCGAAGCCGGATACGCATGGCTATCTCCGGCCGCTGGAGGGCGCAGTGATCCAGGCCCAGGCAGTGTACCGCATGGGTGCGCAACTGAAAGCCCAGGGTTTTGTGCCAGATATTGTCTACGGCCATTCCGGCTGGGGGCCGACGATGCTGATTAAGGATGTTTTCCCCAAGACACCGCTGTTATGTTTTTTTGAATGGTTTTACCATGCCCATGGGAGCGATGCCGACTTTGATCCGGCGCAGCCGTTGACGGCGGACGATGAAGCCCGTATCCGCCTGAAAAATGCGCCGATCCTGATCGATCTGTACAGCTGCGACCGGGGCATTTCGCCGACCCGTTGGCAGCACAACCAGTTTCCCAAAGAATTACAGACGAAAATTGACGTTGTCCATGACGGAATCGATACAGAGTATTTGCAGCCGCAGCCGGGCGCTTCCCTGGTATTGCCCGATCAGGGAATTGACCTGACCGGCATGGACGAGATTATAACTTATGTGGCCCGCGGCATGGAACCGTACCGTGGTTTTCCCCAGTTCATGGAAGCGATGGCGATTGTGATGGCGCGGCGGCCAAAATGTCAGGTGGTTGTCGTTGGTGCTGACCGGGTGGCCTATGGACGGCAACTGCCATCTGGCCAGTCGTATAAGGACTTGATGCTGCAAAAACTGCAGCCGGATATGTCGCGCTTGCATTTCACCGGCCTTTTGCCGTTCCACTTGTACCGCCAGGTACTGCAGGCTTCTTCCGTGCATGTGTATTTGACCCGGCCGTTTGTTCTTTCCTGGTCGATGCTCGAAGCCATGTCGGCCGGCTGCCTGCTGGTCGCGTCCGATACCCCGCCGGTGACCGAAGTCATCCGCGACGGCGAAAACGGTCTGCTCGTCGACTTCTTCTCGCCGGAGAAAATTGCCGACCGGGTCTGCGAAGCGCTGGATAACCGCGCTGCGATGGCCCGTATTCGCAAAAATGCCCGGCAGACGATTTTGGACCGCTATGCCTCCAAAGACTGCCTGCCGCGGCAACTGGAGATTTTGAAGAGCTTGTTGTAAAGAGTTAACGAAACAAGTTCGTTATCCATCAAGAACGGCTTGGATAATGAGCTTGTTTTTTATTGCGTCTTTCTCAAGGCTGCAAAATCCGGACAAACAAGCAGTGTTAATATTATTATTTCAGGCTTTGCTGATATTCAGCAATTACCCTGCCGGTAACGGAAGTCATCCGCGACGGCGTAAACAGAAAAAAAGAGTAAACACAAAAACGGAATTTTCAGTTTATTATTATTGCGGACTGCGCTATAATATAAAAAGGCACTGAGTGGTGGATCCGAAGCATACTTTTTTGTCTGCAGTAAATTTTTTATGCTGAATAGATAATCCCTTTCTGTCAAAAACAGTTGTAACAGTGATTTCCATAGCCTTTTTGCCTCGCCGCTCAGTAGAGTTAACGCCAGAGGATACCGCGTTATGCTTCTACGGGTGGTGAGGCTTTATAATTTTCTAGCGAACCTTAATTTTCCTCTTTTATACACAAACAAATAGGAGGTGTGCGTCTTGTCAACATTGAGGTTTACAGAAAAAATTGGAACATCTCTGACGAATACAATGACGGCAACGTCGAAGAGCGTCAATTTTGGGTTGCAGGGAAATGATACGCTAAAGGCATCGGGAACCTATCAGGAATGGGTTATGCTGTTGGGGGGAACAGGGAACGATACGTACATTGCCTCAAATACCAATATGATCACCATCGGCGAGGCAGGAAACTCCGACGGGGATAAACTGGTTGCCACGGGGATCGGATTTAATCGTACGACCACCTATGCTGCGACGATTGACAATCGCCATTTACTTTTCTTGGACATAAACAGCGGCCAACAGGTTGTGATATTGGACTGGGAGCAAGCAGCGAACCGTATTGAAACCGTCGTATTATCGGATGGCACTTATACCTATGACCAAATCTACAATATATTTACGCAATATTCCTTACCGGACTACTCCTGGGAAGAGCTAGGCGTTTTGGAAGGATACACGACGGCGGAGGCAAATGAAGCAATTGAATATTATAAAGAAAGAAGTATCTATTTAGAAAATATTGCCAATCTTTTTCTTTACGGCACACCAGGAAACGACAGTTTAACCGGCGCCATGGGAAATGATCAATTGTATGGCTATGGCGGAGCGGATACTCTGTCGGGCGGGATCGGAAATGATACACTGAGCGGCGGCAATGACAATGATTATCTGGATGGCGGTGATGATACCGACCGGCTGGACGGCGGGCTGGGAGCCGACAGCCTGCTGGGAGGATCGGGCAATGACACCCTAATTTACGATGCAGCGGACAGCGTCATTGACGGCGGAGATGGTACAGATACGTTGTTGGTGCAGGGAACTGCAGCGGCAGCGATCGATTTAAGCAACATTCAATACGCAGGGATTGAGCGAGTAACTGGCAGCAATGGAGCGGATACTTTTAGTGCTGATGGAGCGGATAATGAACTGTTCGGCAATGCCGGTAATGATGTGCTGTATGGCCAGGGAGGCAATGACCTGCTGGATGGCGGAGCAGGCAAAGACAGACTCTACGGCGGTGATGGGGACGACATCCTGGTCTATGATTCCGCCGACGGGCTGGTTGACGGCGGAACAGGGTTTGACATCCTGCAAGTCATGACAAGTACAGCCGTTACCATCGATCTTAACAATCCGGTCTATGCGAATATCGAAGCGGCTGCCGGCTCCGCCGGCGCGGATAAACTTACCGGCAATAGCAGCGATAATACCCTGTACGGCAATGCGGGGGCAGATACCCTGTACGGCGGAGCCGGCAGTGACGTTTTGTATGGCGTCAACGGCGGTGATTTGCTGGACGGTGGTTTGGGAAGCGACATCCTGCTGGGCGGCGTCGGCAACGATACGCTCATTTATGACGCTGTGGATACGGAAATTAACGGCGAATCCGGCACAGATACTTTGTTGGTGCATGGCAATGATGCCGTATCGATCAGCCTGGGTTACGACCAGTCACAAATTTTCGGTTTGGAACGAATCGTCAGCGGCGGCGGCAGCGACAGCTTGTACGGAACTGACGGAAATGATTTTCTCGATGGCGGGGCCGGCAACGACCTTTTAGACGGGCGCGAAGGCAGCGACACCCTGTTGGGCGGGACGGGCAATGATACATTAATTTACGATGGGGACGATAATTTCGTCA
>CAYUNV010000009.1:16476-17680 GCA_964446265.1 uncultured Negativicutes bacterium
ATTGGCAGCAGTTTCAACGATATCTTGAGTGGGAATGCCCTAAAAAACTTGCTGGACGGTGGAGCCGGCGACGACATGCTGGCAGGCAAAGCCGGGATCGATACCTACATATTGGGAGAAGGCAGCGACACGATCAAAGCGGATACAACAAATTCAACAGATATTATCCGATTTGGCGAAGGTGTTGTTGCGGATGATGTCGTCTTTACGGCGCGGGGCAATGATATGCTGATCAGTGTGAACGGGCAGGATGGCACGATTATGATTGAAGGCTGGAAGAACGCAGTCGGCAACAAAATTACCCAGTACCAGTTCGGCACCGGCGGATCGATATACAAATTCTTTTCCGGTACAGACGGCAATGACACGCTTAACGGGACGACCGGCGGCGACCGGCTGTTGGGCTTGGGCGGCAACGACAAACTATCCGGTCTGGCCGGCAATGATGTGCTGGCCGGCGGGGATGGCAATGATCTGTTGGATGGCGGAATGGGCAACGATAGTCTTGCTGGCGGTGCCGGTAATGATACGTTAGTCTATGATGCGAATGATACGCTAAGTGGCGGTGATGGTTTTGATATCCTCAACGCTTTCACGCAAACGGCCGGCAGAACCTTGTCCCTGGCCATGTACGCCGATTTTGAGGGTATCTATGGCGGGTCCGGGGCAGATATGCTGACCGGCAGTGATGGGGACAATATACTCGTCGGAAACAGCGGCAATGACCTATTAGACGGCGGCGACGGCGACGATCTTCTGTCCGGCAATGCCGGCGCCGATACCTATGTGTTTGGGGAAGGCAGCGACACCATTAAAGCGGATGCAGGGAATTCGCTTGATAGGATCCGGTTTGACGAAGGCATTGTGCCGGACGATATTGTCTTTACTGCACTGGGCAACGATATGCAGATCAGCGTCAGCGGCCAAGATGGCATGATCACGGTCCTGGGGTGGAAAAATGCGGCCGGCAATAAGATTACCCAGTACCAGTTTGGTGCAGGCGGACCCATTTATAAAATCCTCACCGGCACGGACGGCAATGACACGCTCAACGGGACAACAGGCGGTGATCGTCTGCTGGGCCTCGGTGGCAACGACAAATTATCCGGGTTGGCCGGCAATGACCTGCTGGACGGCGGCAGCGGCAATGATTGGTTAGACGGGGGTATCGGCAATGACCTTCTGGACGGCGGAGCCGGCAATG
>CAYUNV010000009.1:17690-29309 GCA_964446265.1 uncultured Negativicutes bacterium
CGCTAAGTGGCGGTGATGGTTTTGATATCCTCAATGCCGCGGCGCAAACAGTGGGGCAAAATTTGTCCTTGGAAACGGAAGCCTACATGGACTTCGAAGGGATTAACGGCGGTTCCGGGGCGGATACGCTGGGCGGAAATGGAGCTGGCAACATTCTGTATGGCAATAATGCGAACGATTACCTGGTCGGCGGGGAAGGCAGTGACACGTTGGACGGCGGAAGCGGGAGTGATGTGCTGGACGGCGGTGTTGGCAATGACTTGCTCATCGGCAATGCGGGAAGCAATCTGTATGTCTTTGAAGCCGGTTTCGGAAATGATACGATCGATGTCGCAACGGGCAACGATGCATTGGCGGACGCTGTGTACTTTACTTATGGGAGCGCCGGGGAAGGCCAAATTACCAAGGAAGGGAATAACCTGAAGGCGACGTTCGACAATGGCGACAGCCTTCTTATGAAAGGCTGGTATGCCTCGGCCGCCACGCAGAGGATGTTGCTGGTTTCTGAGGATGAGGGCGGCAACGAATACTTGTCATACCTCCAAGCCGGCAATGACAGCGGCACGGTGCTGAACGCCTTACCGTATAATGGTTCTCTGGTCGTCAATACCATCTTTGGTATGGGCGGCAACGATACGATCCGCGGCGGGAATGAATATGACGAACTGTACGGCGGAACCGGCAATGATTATTTGGCCGGTGGTGCCGGCAGCGATATCTATTTTTTCCATGCCGGCGACGGGCACGATACAATTTCGGGCAGTAATCTGGGTACCACCCTGGCCGGCGGAGCCTATCGGTTGGTTTACAATGGCGGCAAAGATTCCATCGTGTTTGCTAGCTTTACGAATGGGCTGCCCAATCTGTATTTCCATAATGATAGTACAGCCTATATTTACAATGATTCCATGCAAACGTATGAACTGCGCGAGGGCAGTGGCGGGCAAATCTTTACGAGCACTGCAGCCAATGAAACGTTTAGCGGGACAACTGCAGCCGATACCTATAATTTTGCCGGAACGTGGTTTGGTAATGATACAATTACCGGCACAACCGGAAATTCGCGGGATCAAATCTACGTAGATAATATCAATCGGATCACACAAAGCGGTAATGATTTGGTTTTGCGAAGCTTTGACTGGGCAAGCAAAAGCGAGGCCGGGGAGATTACGATCAGTAACTGGTTTGTCAATGAGGACTACCAGGTCCATAAAATCACCATCAATAATGATTACCCCTTCTATGGCCAGAATATGCAGCCGCAAAATTATTGGCTTTCAGCAGGAGTTACCGATGCGGATGATACGGCAGATTTCCAAAGCAGTTTGCTGAATACCATGTATACCGGTTTATCCGGAAATGATCTCATTGCCGGCGGATCTGGCGATGATTTCTTCTTCGGCGATGCCGGTAATGACACCATTAATGGTAACAGCGGCAGTGATCAGCTCTATGACGGCGACGGCAACGACCTTGTCTTCGGCGGCGCAGGGAATGACTTCTTGCGAATTGGCACCGGGAATGATACCGTTTATGGCGGTGCCGGCAACGATGTATACCGGTTTGGGTATGGAACAGTAAACATTGACAGTACAGGCAACGACGTCAATTACGGCGAAGATTTTGGCAATGACGTGATTGCCGCCGACCCCTCGAACGCCAACGATATACTGTTTACTTCAAACCTCAATGGACCGGATACTGCGCAAAAAGCAGGCAATGATTTGGTGATCAAAATTTGGGATGATTCAGACGGCCAGGATTTTTCCATTACGGTACAAAACTGGTTTGGCGGAAGTTCTTACCAAATTAAGCAGTATGAAATTCAGCAAATCGTTGTCGGGGGGACAGTGAGCAGGAGTGTGTACCAGTTGGGAACCGGTACCGACAGTGCCAATAATTTCACGGTTCCCAGTGGTACAGCCATGGTGTATTTTGGCTTGGGAGGCAACGACACAATTACCGGCGGAAACCTGTATAGCCAGATCTTGGGTGACACCGGCAACGATATTTTGCAGGCCGGCAGCGGCGGGGCACGGATGCGGGGCGGATATGGCAATGACACGCTGAAGAGCGGAGCCGGCAATGATATACTCAACGGAGGGCCCGGCAACGATGTTTATTATTTCAGTTCCGGTATGGGCAATGATGTGCTTGCCGGATCTCCGAATAACGCGGAGGATATCCTGTATTTTGGCGACAGCGACTTTTCCTTGGCCCGGGACGGTGATAACCTGATCTTCCAGTATGAAAACTGGGATGTCTACCCGATGACGGTCACGGCCAGCATTACGCTGCAGTATTGGTACAGCTACCCGGTTGATCAGCGCCTTACGCACTTTAATGTCAATGGACAGGACATGATCATGCAGGACTATCTGCAGGGAACGGATGTTGCCGATACGCTTACCGGCAGCGCGCTTAACGAAGTCTTTGAAGGCAGGCAAGGCGATGATTGGATCGAAGGCAAGGCCGGAAATGATTGGTTGGGCGGCGGTGAGGGAAATGACACGTTGGATGCCGGCGAGGGGAACGATATGCTGGCCGGAGCTCCAGGCGACGACGTGTTGATTGGCGGGACCGGTATTGATATGTACATTTTCGACTCTGACTTTGGCTGGGATACAATCGCCGGGGCTAGTGACAACAGCGAAGATGGAATCGACCTCAGCTCCTTCCTGAGTACGGAGGCCTCCGTAAGCATTGGCGGGATCAGCGGCCATGACCTGATTGTCACGATTGGTGCCGATGCGCTGACCATCGTGGATTGGACGATAGACTCCGGACATAAGCTGAACAGCTTCACCTTCAGCGACGGGGTGAAATCCACCAACGGCAGCAGTTGGCTGTAAATCGTGTGTCTTGTGTGTCACAACCCCGTCCCCTTGACACCCCCAAATTGATTGATTTTTGCATAAAACAGCCGAAGAGGTGTGCCGAAACCGAGCTTTCGACATGCCTCTTGATTTTTAGGGATCGACCAGGAAACATGCGGAGGGAAAAGTGAATCGCAACAGAACGGCGGACTACACATAATGCGATAGGGTTGCGTGAACGTAGCGGAGCTGGCATCGTATTTTGACAGTGTCGGCTTTGTTTTTTGAACCGTATGTGTCCCGGCAAGGAGAAAATGATACGTGATGTAATAGGCGATAAATGTAGACTTACAGGCTGTGTGAAGATAAATAACAGGAAAAATAAAAAAAATAGCGAAAAATAATAGTTACGCCCAAGCGGCGATAGTGTGTCAGGGGACGGGGTTGTGACACACCCTATCCCTCTCAAAGTGTGTCACAACCCCGTCCCCTGACACACGTCCTTACGCCAAGCGGCGGAATTATGCGATTGAAACAAGAAAAATCCTGTTTGAGAGGATGTTACTATATGGAACTGGTTTCCGTCATTATGGCGGCTTATAATGGCGCGGCGACGATCAAGGCGGCGATCAACAGCGTGCAGCAGCAGACGTATCCGCAGTGGGAACTGCTGGTCTGCGACGATGGTTCGACGGACGAAACGGAACGGATTGTTGCCGGGTTGAAGGACCCAAGAGTCCGCTGGCTGCCCGGTGTTCCCAGCGGCCGGCCCTCTGTGCCCCGCAACCGCGGCATCCGGGCGGCCGGCGGCGAATGGCTGGCTTTTTTGGATTGTGACGATGAATGGCTGCCGGACAAACTGGCCGTCCAAATGGAACAGGTGCGGCAAAAACCGTACCGGGCCTGGTGTGCCAATGCCCGCCGCCTCTTTCCAGGCCAGGGAATTGTCGGCAACATGATGGGCATACCGAGAGAAAAGTTGGAATTTGCCGATCTGCTCAACATGAACCCCATCGTTACCAGTTCGATCTTGTTCCACCGTTCGTTATTGGACAGCGCAGCCGGTTTTCCGGAAGATATGAGTTTGAAGGTAGGAGAAGATTATGCCCTTTGGCTGCGGATCGCCTGCTTTACGCCGATCGGTGTAGTTTTCGAGCCGCAGTTGATCTACCGGGATGATGCCGGACACAGCACGCGCAGCTTAGTGGTGCGCAATGCCTGGCAGGAGCGCCAGGCGGTATTTGCTGATTTCCTGCAATGGTCGGTTGGCAATCCACCGGAAAAAATTCTGCCGGCCTTTTTGGCGGCAGCCCGCCGCGTGTATTGGCAGGCGCAGCGGGAATTGGATGACATTGCCCAAGACTAGGGTGGGATAAGGAGGAAGACCGCATGTTGAAAGTTGCCCACATCAACCTGTTTGATTATCAAGGCGGGGCGGCCAAGCTGGCCTGGACCATCATGGAGTCGATGACCGCCTTTGGCCATGATGTACGGATTTTTGCCCATCGCAAAACAACCAACGACGAACGGATTATACCGATCCCGTTTCCCGGCGTCTGGTGGCAGAAGGAAGCCCTGGCCCAGCAGCAGAAGCAGGGCTTGTTTGACCTGTATTCGGCCGCTTTGCTGGGTGTGCTGCAGCATCCTTTTTTCCAGGAGGCGGACGTTCTCCATTTACACTGCATCAACGGCAATTATGTTTCCTTTCTGCTGCTGCCATTTTTAATGGAATTGAAACCAACGGTTTGGACGCTGCATGATCCGATGGCGTTTACCGGCGGCTGTTACCATACTGACTATTGCAACCACTGGACGGATATGGCCTGCCAGCAATGTCCGCTCGACCAAGCGGCGCCGGACCGGCTGCAACGGACGGCGGTGCAACAGTTGAAAACGGCGGTCTACCGTCTGACTGACTTTGCGTTGGCCAGCCCGTCCCAATGGCTGAAAACGCAGGCCGAAGCCAGCATTTTACAAGGCCATGATGTCCGTTTGATCCGCAATGGGGTCGATGTGGACATTTTCCATCCCGGCAATAAGGCGGCCTTGCGTGCGAAGCTCGGCCTGCCGGCCAACAAGAAAATTTTGATGTTTGCGGCCCATGGTGGTTTCAACGAACGGCGCAAAGGCGGACAATTCCTCATCCAAGCCCTTACTGCGCTCCATTCCCGCTACCCCGATTTGGTGTTGCTGAATATCGGTACCTACGACCAAACCGCCTTGGCCGGTTTGCCGACAGCCCGGATCGATATCCCCTTTGTCAATGACCAGCGGCTGCTGGCGGAATACTATGCGGCCAGCGATTTGTTCGCCTCGCCGTCCCTGTCGGAAAACCTCAGCCTGACGATCTGCGAGGCCATGGCCTGCGGAACGCCGGTCATTGCGTTTCCGGCCGGCGGAACGCCGGAAGTCGTCCTCCACCGCCAGAATGGGTATTTGGCCCGCATGAATGACAGCGGCGACCTGGCCGACGGCATCGCCTTCTTTTTGGCTGACCCCGTCCGCCTGGAACAGGCCGGGCAGTCGGCTCGCCTGCAAATCGTCGATCATTTCAATGTCCGGAAGATGGTCGCCGAATACACGGGGCTGTACGAAGAATTGCTGGCGAAAAAATCCCGTTCCGCCGGGTTGGCGGAAGGCGGGCGAGCCACTTCTGCGTATGATTATCAAGCTTTGCTGGAACAATATCAGGTGCCGGCTTTTGTCGAGATCGCGAAAAGCCGGGGCTGGGGCAACGTCTGGCAGCAGTTCGCTGTCGCCGCCGCTCCGTTTTCCGGGCGGCCGGACGAACGGGACTTGTTCACCGATCTGGTCGGCAGTTATTGCCTGCGATCGATTGATCCGCAGCGGCAAGGTCTGGCGCTGCTGGATCAAATCGGTTTTTGGCTTGCCCAGCGCCGGCCGCCGGCTGATCCGTCGCGCCAGCCGCTGCTACAGCAACAGGCGTTAGCGCATTGCTGCCGTATCCTTAAGGAGAGGTTGGCGGAATGGTTCCACACCACGCCGTTGGAACAGCTGAACCGGCTGGATCCGCGCCGACAGGCCATTTTAACCGCCGTCTGGCAGCACCTTGTATTGAACCCGGCATCCGGCCTACAGCGGCCGCCGGCCGGCATCAATCCTTATCCGGAACGGATACGGCGCTTTTTGCTGCAGCAGAACCTGCTCCCGCTGTACCCCAGCCTGTTGATTGCCGCCCTGTACGGCAAGACTGATTTTACGTACGAACCGTTTCCGGAAACAGCCGGACAGTCTTCTGTCCTGCCAACCGGCGCTTTTTGGCAATACATCCGGGAACGGTACCGGCAACCGAGAGAAAAAGGAGAGTAATCCATTGTGAGTAATGAACAGCCCCGCCCGCTGCTGGTCCAAACGATGCTGTTGTCACGGATGTGTTCCGATGTGATCCGTGTCTATGAACCGGATCAAATGATCCGCACCCTGCCCGGCGTTCGCACCGTTTCCGCCGTAGGAACCGCCGACTTGAATATCGGCCGGCCGGAGGAAGACAAAGTTTTTATCTGGCAGCGCCAGCGGTTACAATATCCGCAAGACCTGGCCAAACAACAAGAGTTGCTGCGTCGCGGCTATTTGATCGTAGCCGAAATTGACGACGACCCGCTATTTTGGCCGGAGCACCCGGAAAACCGCTTTGTTACGTTCCGCAGCGCGCATTGTGTGCAAACGTCAACCGAATATTTGGCGGACATCCTGCGGGAATTCAATCCCAACGTCGGTGTATTCCCCAACCAGCTTGCCACCTTGCCGCCGCAGCGTATTTTTGCTCCGGACCGCCCCGTCACCATCTTTTTCGGCGCATTCAACCGGGAGAAGGACTGGGAACCGATCATGCCGGCCTTGAACCGCGTACTGGCGAAGTACGGCAAGCACGTGCGGGTTGTCGTTGTGTACGATAAATTGTTTTTCGACCAACTGCAGTTTGCCAACAAGCAATTTATTCCGCTCTGCCCGTATGAGCAATTTCTGCACATCCTCAACCAAGTCGACATTGCCCTGCTGCCGCTGCTCGATACCCGCTTTAACCGCTGCAAAAGCGACTTGAAGTTCATCCAGTGCGCCGCCCGGGGAGCGGTTGTTCTGGCAAGTCCGACGGTTTACGCCGATTCGGTGACGGATGGGGTAACCGGACTGTTCTATGAGAATGAAAGCCAATTCGCCGAACGGCTGCAGCAACTGATCGAAGATTCGGCCTGGCGGCAAACCATTGCCCGGAACGCCTATGATTACGTAAAGAAAAACCGCATGCTATGGCAGCACTACGAAAAACGGGTCGATTGGTACCGGACCATGGTGCGGCAGCTACCTGAATTGACCCGACAGCTTTTGGAACGGATGCCGGAAATGAGAAAAGGGTAAAAATAGCAGAAAGAAGGATTGCGATGAAAATGCGTTGGAGACAAGCCGGTGTTTCTAATGCCGTATACGGCCTGATGCTGGTCTTGGCGGCTGTTTTTCTGCTGAATGCCTGCGCTGCGGCTGCGCCGGGCGACAAGGGGTTAAACCGCGTTGCTGTTGAGGCCTTGGCCGATATTTTGCCGGCGGAAACGGCAGATGTCCGGCAGGCGGCTGATTCAACTCTGGCGTATTACCAGGCAGCCGGCTTGCAGTTGCAACAACCCGTGACCATTGTTCTGGCTAGGGATCGAAAAACATTCCTGGCTGAGACCATGTCGCGGTTCCGTATCAGCGAGTTGGAAGTCCAGCGGGTCGCTAAAGGCGTTGATGCATTGGCCGGGAACGGGTTGATTGTTATGAATATGGATGGAATCCCAACACCCCGGCAGAGAACTTTCCTCGTCGCCCACGAACTTACCCATCAGGTCCAACGGCAACTGGCTGGAACCAGGGCGGGTGAAGTCAAATGGCTGATGGAAGGTATGGCGGAAAGCATTGGTGCCCAGGTATCGGCCCGCCAAGGTTTCCTGTCGGTGGAACAATACAAGGCAAATTGGCAAAACGGGCTGCGGGCCGCTGTAAATAAACCCCAGTTGGCAGAACTGGCAAACAGCCAGGGTTGGTCCAATTCCCTGGCGGCGTACGGTTCGGGATTGACTTACAAGACCGCGGGACTCGGCGCCCTCGTCCTGTCGGAGCAACATGGGATGCAAAGCCTGATCCAATATTTTGCCGAGCTGGGGAACGGGCAAGTCCCCGCTGCGGCGTTTCGGCGCGCGTTTGGCGTAGATTTGTTTGATTTTGAAGGAACTATAGACCGATTGAGCCGGACGGCTTCCTAGGGTAACAATGGACTGTAACGCCGCCGTCAACCGTTTGCCGTTTATAAGACGAGCAGGGGATGACAGTAAACCGCTTGACAGATGACAGGGTAAATGATTAAATGAAAGATAACGAAGTGAATAGTTTGGCAAACTTATCGAAAGGTAAGGACGCAAAGCCGTGGGTCTAACGACGATAGTCTATGATTGCCAGGTTGCTGTAAAAATGGGATTCAGCACTTGCGGAGACGGCTATGTGCTGGATTTTTTTTGTGGTGCTATTCGCGCACTGCCTAAGAACATTGGAATTTTATAATTTTTTTTACAGGAAAATGGCAGGATAATTATAAATCACGATGAATGTATACAAATTAAAAGTAAAAATGGATAGATGCCATTATCTATATGCAGTTGCTTTGACATCGATCCTGATTATGCATCTTAATTAGAAAATTTTTAATAGCAAAAAGGAGGCAACAAACCAATGGCGATTAAACCAACATATCCCAGTAGTACAACCGGTTCCATTGTCGGCAGACCCGGCGCTGGAAATGATACCTTCGATGCATCGGCATCCGGTAACGATGCCGATCTGTACCGTAAATGGACAATGAACGTCGGTACTGCTCCCGGCGCGGTGTCGTTCACAGGCGGTAATATGGCCGATAGCTTGCTGGGCGGCGCAGGAGACGATACTCTGATTGGCGGAGCAGGCAATGACACGCTGCGAGGCAAGGCTGGCAATGATATTTTATTAGGCGGCGACGGCAACGACCTGGTGTATTTTGATTTTAAAGATACGCTTGACGGCGGTGACGGGCAGGATACGCTTGACGCCACGGGGATGATCAGCGACACTTGGCTTAACATCGGAACCCATAACGGTGATCGAATTTCCAATTTTGAAGTATATCGTTTCGGGATGTACAATGACAGCGTTGTCGGGTCTTCAGATGATGATATTGTGTACGCCGGCGCGGGCTGTGATATCGTGTATGGGTTAGACGGGGCGGATTCCCTGTTTGGCGAGGCCGGCAACGATACTTTCTATGGCAATGACGGTTCGGATTACCTGAACGGCGGTGTTGGCAACGACATCCTTTTCGGCAATGCGGGCGATGATACGATAGATGGCGGGACTGGCCGGGATTCTTTGTACGGCGGTTTAGGCGACGATGTCTATGTGGTAGATAATGCCCAAGGGACGGTGCAGGAAGATGCGGATGAGGGTACCGATACCATCCGGACCAGTGTGAGTTTGACCCAGGTATATGACAATGTCGAGAATTTTGTGGCGACAGGCACAGGCAGCGTCAACATCCTGGGCAACAGCCTGGACAATCTGATTACCGGAAATAAAGTGGCTAACAAACTGTATGGCGGCGACGGCGATGATACAATCGACGGCGGCGGCGGTACAGACCAGCTGTACGGTAATGACGGGGCCGACCTTTTGATTTATACTTCCACCGTGACCAAATATGACGGCGGCACCGGTGACGATACGGTCGACGCCAGCGGTTGGGTTTCTACTGCTACTACGACGATTGATTTGACAACCAGTAAATTTTCCAGCATCGAAACGGTTATTGGTACCAGCGGCAAGGATTTGATTACCGGTACGCTCGCCAGCGAAACGATCCTGGCCGGTGCCGGCAATGATACGATTGTCTACAAAGGCGGAGCCGAAGACGTGATTGACGGCGGTGACGGATTTGATATTATCAATGCGTCGGTCGTTACTACAGACTTGACGATTGATTTAGCCAATTATAAAGGAATAGAGGGAGTATTGGGCGGAACCAAAAACGATGCCATTACCGGGACAGCGGAAGCGGAATATTTAAGCGGCAATAACGGCAACGATACCATTAACGGCGGCGGCGGTTATGATACGTTAAGCGGCGGAGCCGGCAACGATACATTGATTTATAATGCCGATGCGTTCAAATATGATGGCGGAACGAACACCGACTGGCTGGATGCAAGCGCGGAAGGAGCCGTTGCGATTGATCTTAGCAGCACTTCGTTTACCGGTATTGAAAACCTGCTCAGCGGCAGCGGCGACGATACCCTGACCGGTACCACGGCAGCGAATATTATCAATGCCGGCGGCGGTTACAATAAGATTGACGGAAAAGGCGGCGTGGATACGGTCATCGGCGGTGATGACGGCGATACCGTGATTTTTAAGACTGGCTATTCGTATGGCTATGTAGACGGCGGAGACGGCATTGACGTTTTGGATGCCACTACCTCCACCGCCGGTGTTACGATTGACCTCAGCAAAAAAATCGGCACGACTTCCACTCTGGTTTATAACAACATTGAAAAATTGGTTGGCAGTTATTATGGCGATACAATCACCGGCAGCGCCGGCAGTGATATTTTGGATGGCAACGGCGCGCTTACCGGCAAAGACTCGTTGACCGGTGGTTTGGGCAGCGACATTTATGTCTACGGTTCCGGCTACGGCGCGACGGTAGTCAGCAAGAGCACAGACAACCAAAACGACTATGTGGAATTTACCGGAGGGTTGGATGTCAGCGCGCTGGTCGGTACGGCAAGCGGCAACGATCTGGTTCTTACCGGAACGCATGGCGATTCCTTGACGCTGCAGGGTTATTTCTTGGGCAGCAATTATCAGGAGACGTTTATCGACGAAAACGGTCAAATATACGAATTGCAGCAAAACGGTTCGCTGTATACCTTTGTTACGAGCGAATCGAATGACACGGTTCCGTCATCCATCAGCGGCCAACTGTACAATGGGACCGACGGCGATGACACACACACCGGCAGCGATTATGCCGATACGTTGTATGGCGGTGCCGGTCACGATTTGCTGTACGGCGGCAAAGGCGCCGACCTGATGGTTGGCGGGGGTTATGATGCCGAAGAAGAGGCGATTTCCAACTGGGGCTATGATACGCTGTTTGGCGGAGCCGGTGCTGATACGTACGTGTTTACGCCGGGTGAGGGCAACAACCTGGTTATCGGCAGCGACAGCCAGAACAGTCAGGATAAACTGGTCATTGATGCTCCGTCCGATCCGCTGAGCTTTATCAAAGATCTGGCGGTTGGCGGCGGATTGTCCATGCAGCAGGATGGTGACGACCTCGTAATGACATTTGGTACGAACGGCAGTGTCACGCTGCAGGATTATTACGATGGAAGCGGCTATCAACTCAGTACGTTTGAAACTTCGCTGTTTGGCGCTACACTGACCTTTACCGGTTTCCGGGCTATGACGTCGGATGCGGACACGTATTCCGGCTCTAATGACTCAAACCTGGTCTTCGGCCTTGGCGGCGATGATCTGCTGTACGGAAACGGCGGACAGGACGTATTGTACGGCGGCAGCGGCGACGATACGTTGGACGGCGGAACGAAAAATGACATCTTGTTCGGTGGCAGCGGCAATGACTTGATTTTAGGAGGAAGTGGCGGGGATATTATCGCTGGCGGCGACGGGAACGATACCTTAAACGGCGGCAGCGGCAATGACCTGTATCTGTTTGGCGCTTCCTGGGGCTATGACTGCATCGATGCTGACGGCGATACGA
>CAYUNV010000010.1:0-22120 GCA_964446265.1 uncultured Negativicutes bacterium
ACTCCCGGAACGCGCTTGAGAACTTCTTTCATCAATGATCCGGCAAAAATAAGACCAAAGCCCCAGCTAATCAACGAGGCAACAATGGATACGAAACCAACATAGGCTACAGCCACTTTCGGCGTCTTCGGAAAAGCAGCCATCGCAACAATCAATCTTTTTACCGGCGGGGCAACTGCCACAACATAACCGCCGATAACGATAAAGGCCATTTGCATCGTAAAAGGAATTAAGCCCCAAAACCCTTTACCAAAGTCGATAGCGACTTGGTTGGGAGTCCTCCCCAGCGCCAAAGCGGCCGCACATACTACTGCCACTGCGATTAACGCAAAAACGTAAGCATCAGGAAACCAGCGTTCACTCCAGTCAGCCAGCGCCATTCCGGTCCGCGCCATTATGCCGGCTTCTTCTTGTTTGGGTTGACGTTGATCAGCCATACAATAATTCACTCTCCTTATTCTTTATTGTGCATTTTTTCACTACAGCTTACGCAAAGACACCTCCTTATCCTTATTTTCCCGCAATAATGATTACGTGAAATAAATAATGCAAATCATATGCCAGCAAAAAAAGAAACCTGAGTCTACCATCTGACGATGAATAAACTCAGGTTTTTCTTACACTGCACTACTATATTTTTGCAAACACGCAATCTCAACGACCAAATATAGCTGCGCATAGTGTGCATTTTTTCATGCAACTGACTAATTTTTGCGCAGTTTGTTTAGAGGTTGCTCAGGTATTCATGAATTGCCTTGGCCGCCCGTTTCCCGGCTCCCATCGCACTGATAACCGTTGCTGCTCCTGTTACGATATCGCCGCCGGCATAAACGCCTTGTCGGGCCGTTTGGCCTTCCTCATCGGTATTAATGGTTCCCTTCCGGCCAATTTCCAAGCCCGGCGTCGTATGGGGGATCAACGGATTTGGCGTATTGCCGATTGCAATAACTACAGTTTCTACCGGCAGCACGAAATTCGAGCCTTTCACTTCCACCGGTGAACGGCGACCCGAAGCATCCGGTTCGCCCAGTTCCATTTTTACGCACTCTAAACCGGAAACCCAGCCATCTTCATTACCGATTACTTTAACCGGGTTCGTCAGGACATTGAAATCAATGCCCTCTTCTTTGGCATGTTCCACTTCTTCATGGCGTGCGGGCATCTCGTTTTCCGAACGACGGTATACCAGATAAACTTTATCGGCCCCGAGACGCAAAGCAGTGCGCGCAGAATCCATCGCAACGTTGCCGCCGCCAACGACGGCTACCTGTTTGCCTATGCCGATTGGCGTCTGCTGGTTCGGGAAATCATACGCTTTCATGAGGTTCGTACGGGTCAAAAATTCATTGGCGGAATAAACACCGTTCAAATTTTCACCCGGGATCCGCAAGAATTGAGGGCTGCCTGCACCGGAACCGACGAATACCGCTTTGTACCCTTGCTCAAACAATTCGTCGACAGTGATAGTTTTGCCGACGACTACGTTCGACACGAACTCAACACCTAAATTTTTAATATATTCTACTTCTGCGGCAACAATGTTTTTCGGCAGACGGAATTCCGGTATACCGTATACTAAAACGCCACCTTCTTTATGCAGCGCTTCAAATACTGTAACCTGGTACCCGGCCAGCGCCAAATCCCCGGCAGCAGTTAAGCCGGCAGGCCCTGACCCAACAACAGCAACTTTCTCACCAATCCGTTTTACCGCAACAGGCGCTTCTTTGGTTTGCTCCCGTTCAAAATCGGCGCAAAACCGTTCCAAACGGCCAATTGCTACCGGACTGCCTTTTTTGCCAAGGACACACTTGCTTTCGCATTGTACTTCCTGGGGGCAAACCCGGCCGCAAACTGCCGGCAAGCTGTTTTTTTCTTTTATTTTGCGGGCCGCTTCGCTATAGTGGCCTTCTTTAACCAAATGGATAAATGCAGGAATATCTACTTCAACCGGACAACCGGTACGGCAAGGTGCTGTCTTACATTGCAAACAACGGCCTGCTTCGATTATTGCCGTCTCTTCCCCATAACCTAACGCGACTTCTTGAAAGTTTTTACCCCGCTCAGCGGCCGGCTGTTCCGGCATAGCTTGTCTTAATGCTGGCATGTGCAAGCGCCTCCTTTGCAGTGTTTATGCTCGCCCGCTTGGGCCTCTTGGGTTTTATACATCTTTTGGCGGCTCATTAAGCCGGCAAAATCCACTTTATGTCCATCAAACTCCGGACCATCCACGCAAGCAAATTTTGTATCCTCGCCAACACTGACGCGACAGCCGCCGCACATTCCCGTGCCGTCAACCATGATCGGGTTCAAACTGACGACCGTTTTAACGCCAAACGGACGGGTTGTTTCTGCCACCGCGCGCATCATAACTACCGGTCCAATCGCGATAACTTCCGCAATCGGTTCACCTTTTTCAATCAGCTCTTGTAATACTTGCGTTACAAACCCCTTACGGCCATATGTCCCGTCGTCGGTTGTGATAATCAATTCGCTGCTCGCCGTTTTCATCTCTTCTTCGAGTATCAGCAGGTCTTTCGTCCGGGAACCAATAATACTGATTACCTTATTGCCGGCTTCTTTCATTCCCCGCGCGATCGGATAAATCGGCGCCACGCCAATTCCGCCGCCCACACAGACCACCGTACCCATTTTCTCAACATGGGTCGGACGGCCGAGCGGGCCAACAAAGTCGGTTAACGCTTCACCGGCTTTCAAATTTCCGAGATCGCGGGTCGTAACACCCACTTCTTGGAAAATGATCGAAATCGTGCCTTTTTCGCGGTCAAAGTCCTGGATTGTCAAGGGAATACGCTCCCCATCCTCCGTCACCCGCAAAATAATGAATTCACCCGGTTGCGCTTTGCGGGCAACCAAAGGAGCGTCTATCACCATCTGGATGACTCCCGGCGATAGAACTGTTTTTTCTAACACTTTATACACAAAATATTCCCCCATTTCTTAAAATGTTTAGGCAATTAAGAATTTACGCCCATTTTCTTGACTATTACATGCAAATTCCGTGCCAACGGCTACTCGAGCTTTAATCCGTCCCCGTCCTCTTTTACCGCCTTGCCTAATCCATACTCTTCGATTTTATATATGAGGGCACGCCGGCTCATATCCAAAGCCTGCGCAGTTTTTACCCGGTTTCCCTTATTCTCTCGCAAGGCGTTGGCGATAACCTGCTTTTCCATACTGCGCAGAATTTCCTTCAACGTTCCCTGTTCCTGCAGCACGGTCCGCGGTTTTTCCGACCCGGTGGAAAGAGTCGGCAAGTCATTGGCGCTGATTACGCCATCTGACATAATGATTGCCCGTTCCATCACATTGGCCAATTCCCTGACGTTGCCAGGCCAATGGTAATCTAATAACAGTTTCATCGCAGCCGGAGTGATGCCGGGAATATCCCGGTGCGCTTCCAGGGCAAAGCGCCGGACGTAATAATCGATGAATAACGGGATATCTTCCCGCCGCTCCCGCAGCAGCGGAACTTTAATCGGCACAACCTTCAAGCGGTAGTATAGGTCTTGACGGAAGGTGCCTTTCGCCACCATTGCTTCCAAATCGCGATTGGTAGCCGCGATGATCCGTACATCGACGGTAATCGTCGACGTCCCGCCTACCCGCTCAAATTCATGTTCCTGCAATACGCGCAGCAACTTCACCTGCAGAGCCAGCGGAAGTTCACCGATTTCATCGAGAAAAATAGTCCCTTTATCCGCTAATTCAAACCGGCCCGGCTTTCGCGCCACAGCACCGGTAAACGCGCCCCGCTCATAACCGAATAATTCGCTTTCCATCAAACCTTCCGGCAAGGCGCCGCAATTGATTTTAACAAACGGACCGTCTTTGCGCAGACTGTTGTTGTGGATTGTTTTGGCGACCAACTCCTTGCCGCAGCCGCTCTCGCCGGTAATCAAAACCGTTGCATTTGTGGGGGCAACCCGGCCGATGGTTTTGCAAACCGCTTGCATCACGGCACTTTTGCCGATAATATTGTTCAACTGGTATTTTTCCTGCACTTCATTCCGCAGGTGGGCCACCTCAGCCCGCAGCCGACGCAACTGGAAAGCCCGTTCCAAGAGAATCCGCACCTCACCAATATCGGATGGTTTGACAAAATAATCAAACGCTCCACGGCCCATGGCTTCCACCACGGTATTGAGCGTTCCATACGCAGTCATGAAAATCACCGCAATTTCCGGATGTTCCTGGTGGATGATTTCGAACGCCTCCATCCCACCCATCACCGGCATCTTAATATCCATCAACACCACCGCCGGCAACAGGGAATGAACAGTTTCTACCGCTTCCTGCCCATTTTCCGCCACATGCGGCTCATAACCCGCTTTGCGGACGACTTCAAACAATAGATGGCGAACACTCAGTTCATCATCGACAATCAATACTTTTTTATTATTCATGACTACTCACTCCCTCGGCCGCTGGGAAAACCAACGTAAATTTACTTCCTTGCCCCAGTTTCGATTCGACAAGAATTTTTCCGTCCCAATTTTCCATCAGCCGTTGCGCTACGGACAGGCCCAATCCGGTGCCGTTGTCTTTCGTCGTAAAGAACGGGTCAAATAATTTCGGGATGTCGACCGGATCAATTCCTTTGCCGGTATCGCCGATCGCGACACAAACCATTTTTTGTCCCGCATCATAGTGGCTGTCAATCGTAATTTGCCCCGGTCCGTCCATCGCCTGCAGCGCATTGATCACAATATTCAACAGGACCTGTTTCATTTGTTCCGCATCAACACGGACTTTCGGAATGCTCATATCCAACGCCAGCGAAATGCCGATATGCCGGCGAATCGACTGGGTTTCAACCAACAGCAATGTATTTTCCAGTACGGCGTTCACATCAACCAATGTGACACAAGTATCCTGGGGACGCGCCAGATACAGCAGTTGCTCAATCAAGCGATTCATCCGGTCTGCTTCCTGCATGATAATCGCAAGGTATTCCTTTTTTGTTGCGGAATCAGTTTCTTCGCCTGCTAGTTGGGCAAACCCACGTATCGCCATCAACGGATTGCGGATTTCATGCGCCAGCCCAGCCGCAACCTCCCCTACACCAGCTAACCGCTCCGCCCTTTGCACCTGCGCCTCCAGTTTCTTTTGCGCGACAAGGCCGTGCGCCATCTCATTGATTGCCAGGGAAATGGTTCCCATCTCGCCGGTTAGCACCGGCATCCTATAGTTCAAATCATTTTTCAGCTTCAGAAGTCCTTCGCTGATTATATCGATATCCGCCATGAAGCGGTTAATCAAGAACACTACACCGGCAATCCCCAGCAAAAGGCCCGCAATAATATTCATGTAGGCATGCCATTTCATGCCGGCAATTTGATCCTGTATGTCGGAAGTAAATTCATTAGCCCAGATATAGCCAATCACCCTGCCGTCCCGGACAATGGGATACATCGCATTCATGACGGCCCCGCGCACCAAGTCGCCTTCCTGGACACGCGGCAAACCGCTGTCCATCACGATCCGCCCTTCATGGCCCACACTGATCGGCAAACCGACCTTGTCCGAATAAATATGGCTGGGCCCGTATGTAATGATCGCATCCAGATCTTTATCATAATAGCCGACACCGCTTCCCGGATACGCTTCGGCAACTTCATCCGTATCTTTTTGGAGTTCCTCGTTCAACAGGGCAATTTTTTCTTCCCGGCTGGCATTTTCCGCCTGACGGCGCCGCAAAATATCATCAAACGTACCATGCAAATTCCGATCAAGAACGTGCGTCATACCAAACAGCTTATTCTGCTTTTCGGCAACCAACGCGTCCTCCGCCTGGACAATCATCAGATGCCCGGCAAAAAGGGTCGGTACGGCAACTGTAAGGATAATAAACAACTGCAGCTTCGCATGCAGACTTTTCGGTAAAATATCGATGACAATCACACTCCCTGCGTTTCCTACGGTTTGCTTTTCGGCGCCAGGTTATCCTCTAATTATACTCCCAATATCTAATAATTATAGAGTGTTCGATTAGAAACTATCTTTTTTAAACCCATAAGACATTCAGCAGAAATAAAATGATTCCTGCTGCCAAATATAGTTTTTATTTTCACTAAACGCATTTCTTGCGCGATTTTCGAATAGATCATAACGTTTCGCTGCAGGCACCAGCGGCAAGCAAAGCCTCTCTTCTTTAATAGTATTTCTGTCAAAAAGCGCTGTCCATTCCGCCCACCATAGCCGACTTCATTGCCCCATGATTTTGGCACGCACCGAAATCCGGGTTCTTTTTAGCAGCATATTCCATATACATTGTATACATATGTTCATTAAGCTTGCATGGAAACACTATATTTGTATATATTGTATACAAAATTACCGGGTTTATTGCGTATTCACCTGCTGTACTTGGCCATTTCAGGCAATTCAGCCGTTCTCACGTTACGTTGGCACAGTTCTTGCTAAATATACTCCATGCGTCCCAAAATTCTATAGTACATTCTAGAACATGTTATAAAACATTATTCTTTCAACACACAAACTATCATTTAGTGGGAAGGAGGATACTCCGGCAATTAACGGCAATAGACGTTGGCTCATCGAAACAACAGCCCAAGCCCAAAAACTTAGTTAGGAGGAGTTCAATTATGACGGAAAAAATCGCAAAAGAGACAAATTTACTCAACAAACAATATGTTTTAAGTTGTTTTGTCAATTTCACAGCCATGCTTGTCCATTATGCTTGTTTGATCAATTTCCCGGTTTTTATTCTGGATGTATTAAAACGTGACGCTTCCATCGCAGGATTAATCACAACTGCCTATATTTTTGCAGCTATGCTGCTCAGGCCGATCGGCGCTCCCATCCTGGGTAAAATCGGTACTCGGTTCAGCGTCCTGGTGGGACTGGGAATTGTGTTCATCTCTGCGGTCGGTTACACGTTTGGGGCGACAATGATTACTCTTTTGTTTGCCGCCCGCATTTTAAACGGCTTCGGATTTGGTCTGCAGCAAACAGCGCTGAATACCGCGGTGGTTGATTTTATTCCCGCCACCCGCAAGGGCGAAGGCTTGGGAAACTTCAGTATGTTTATGAACATCGGCTCCGCCATCGCGCCGATGTTATCCCTGGGCATCGTCAAAGCATACGGCTATACGATCTTGTTTGAAGGCTGCATGGGGTTATCCTTGATCGCCATTGCCGGCGCTTACTATCTGCGGCCGCATGAATTGACAAAAAAAGCTGCCCCGGTGCAAGAAAAAAGCCTGTTTTCCCTGCGGGATTATTTCGAACCGAAGGCTTTCCCCGTCGCTATCTTCGGGGCGTTTATCTTTGCTTTTTGTTACACGGTTATCAATACTTTTTTTGCCGCCTATGCCCGCACCATCCCATCCGTAGTATCCTATATCGGGTTCTTCTTCATGGCAATTTCCGCCGTTCTTGTCGTCTCAAGGCCGTTTATCGGCCGGGTGATGGACAAAAAGGGCGAACAATACATCATGTATCCTGGCTTCGTTGTTCTGGCGCTGGGAATGTTTTTGATCAGCCGCATGGATTCCGTTCCGATGATGTTTTTAGCCGCTGCGTGTTTGGGAATGGGCTATAGCGCAATCTTTGCCGGCGCCCAATCCAGCTGCATTAAAGCGGCTTCCGCCGACCGCGTGGGCCAGGCCAATGTAACCTTCTTTTTCTTCTTTGATTTAGGATTTTCACTCGGCGCGTTTTGCTTCGGCCTAGTGGCAAAATCCATCGGCTTCAGCAACATGTACTTGGCTGATTCCGTTCTGTATTTGGTCGGTTTTGCCCTATATTTCTTATTCGTCGGCAGAAATTTAGCCCGTACGCGGTCAGCCAAAACAGCCAATTCAACAAGCGCCGCATAATAGGCATTCCAGCGTGCCCAAAGAATACCAAATAAGATAGCAAACAAGGTCACTAAAACAAATTCTAAATTAACAAGGGGGAATTTACTTATGAAAATGGCAGTATACGGAGCAGGATCATTAGGGATCGTACTTGGAGCTTTATTGACGAAAAACGGCTATGATATCGATCTGATCAAACGGAGCGATGTGCAGGCACTGAAAGAAAAAGGAGCGCGCATCACCGGTCTCATGGAACTGACCCAGCCGGTAAAAGCATTGACTCCGGACGAAATGACCGAGCAATATGACATTATCTTTTACCTCACGAAAACCACGCAAAACAAACAAGCGTTGGCCTACTGCTCCAAACACTTAAAAGCAGACGGGATCATCCTGTGCATGCAAAACGGCCTGCCGGAAGATGAAGTCATCGAGTATATGGGCAAAGAACGGGTCGTCGGCTGTATCACCGGCTGGGGCGCAACCTACGAAGGGGACGGAGTGTCCAAGCTGACTTCAGAACCGGACAGCATGACCTATGATATTGGCGAAATCGACGGCCAGATTACGGATCGCATCCTGAAACTGCAAGAAATCCTGAACCATGCCGGCAAATGCAATGTCCACACGAACCTCATGGGAATCCGCTGGACAAAATTGACCAACAACTCGTGTTTCAGCTCCATGAGCGCAATTGTTGCCGGAGCCTACGGCGATGTGTTGGATAATCCGCAAGCGCTGCGCTGCGCCGCCTTCATCATGAACGAATCCATGGCTGTTGCCAAAGCGGCCGGCGTTACCATTGTTCCGTTCCAGGGCTATGATCACCGGATTCTTACCTTCACGACGGAAAAAGAATACCAACAAAACCTGGCCGGAATTAAAGCCCTAGTCGAACATCACCGCAACATCCGCACCGGTATGCTGTATGACATCGAAGCCGGCAGAACACCGGAAATCGATACCTACAATACCATTTTCGTAAAATGGGGCGAAAAATACGGCGTAGAAACACCGGTCAACAGACAAGTCGTAGACACCATTAAAGGAATGGCCGCAGGCAAATATGCGATCGATCCTTCTAACGTAAACCTGATCCAATTGCCGGTGCTTCCTGCTGAATAAACCATAGAAAATACCGATCATTCTATAATGCAGCCGATAATTTCTGCCGTCGGCTGCATTTCTAAATCAACTTTAAAAGACCAAACTGCTCTTTCTATAAAGGCGGTTTGGTCTTTTTGTATACAATCTATAATACGGCCATAATTTTTTGTACGGACGACATGAGGAACCCGAACTTCTCCGGTTTCAACGATTGATTGCCGTCACACAGCGCCTTGTCCGGCTGTGGATGGACTTCAATGATTAAACCGTCTGCGCCAACCGCCATGGCCGCTTTGGCCAGCGGCTCGACCATCGACCATTTCCCGCAGGCATGGCTGGGATCGACGATAATCGGCAGATGGCACACGTCCTTGACGGCCGGAATGATGCTGATATCCAAGGTGTTCCGCGTATAATTGTCAAAGGTCCGGATGCCCCGTTCACAGAGAATGACACGGGGATTGCCGCCGGCAATAATATATTCTGCCGACATTAAAAATTCTTCCAGCGTAGCGCTCATGCCCCGTTTCAATAAAATCGGCTTATTGCTTTTCCCCGCCCGCTTCAACAGGGAAAAATTTTGCATGTTGCGGGCGCCGATTTGGATCAGATCGGCATATTCTTCTACCACGCCGAAGGTTTCTTCGCTCATGACTTCCGTCACAAACGGCAGACCGCTGGCTTCCCTGGCTTTGGCTAACATCTGCAGGCCTTTTTCGCCCGCGCCCTGAAAACTGTACGGCGAGGTTCGCGGTTTATACGCTCCGCCCCGCAGCATGGACGCGCCATACAGCTTCACCAGCAAAGCCGTATCAACCATCTGCTGTTCACTTTCCACCGAGCAGGGCCCGGCAATGATCAATTTATGCCCGCCGCCCACCTTGCAGTTGCCGATGGTAATCACCGTATCGGCAGGCCGGAATGAACGGCTGGCCAATTTGTACGGCGTTCGAATGGACATCACCTGTTCAACCGCCGCCACACTTTCGATCCGGTTCAGTTCCGGCAAAGCGATCTTGCCTGCCAGCGCAAATACTACTTGTTTCTCCCCCCTAACGGGGGTGACCTCTACTTCCATTGCCGTCAAAATCGTTTGCACTTCGTCTATTTCTTCCTGAACAGCTTCCGGCTTCATAATGACCAGCATTCGTAGTCCCCCCTTTTCTCCCTTAACCCGAATCGTATTTTATTCTTTCGCAGCTAACGTTCCTGCTTTTAACCGACCAACAAAGTCTCCAACCTGCTCGGGCAATTCCGGTTTGCCCAAGTACTGTTCCATCGTTTTGATAACCGCGCTGCCGACAATCACCCCATCGGCCATTTGCGCCACCTGGGCGGCTTGTTCCGGCGTCGATATGCCAAAGCCCACGGCCAAGGGAATATCCGTACAGTTGCGCACCGTTTTCAAAAAATCCTGCAACCCGCTGTCTAACTCTTTTTGCGTCCCGGTCACACCGGTTACGGATACACAATACAGGAACCCTTTTGACACCTGCGCAATCCGGGCAATCCGCTCCGGCGGCGTCGTCGGCGCCACCAGCATAACCACATCGATGTGGCAAAGTTCCGCTTCTGCGCGCAGCTCATCACTTTCTTCCAACGGCAGATCCGGCACAATCAGCCCGTCAACCCCTGTCTGCCGGCATTGTTCTATAAAACGGCGTACCCCGTATTGGAGGATCGAATTGTAATACACCATCAGAATCAATGGGATCGCCGTTTCCTGCCGGAGTTTTGCCACCAGCCCAAACACGGCATCAATCGTAATCCCGTTTTGCAAGGCCCGCACCGAAGCCTGTTGAATGACCGGCCCATCGGCGACCGGATCGGAATAGGGCACCCCCAGTTCAATGATATCGGCGCCATTTTTTTCCATCGCCAACACCAGTTCTTTCGTCGTATTTACATCCGGATCCCCGGCGGAAATATAGGTAATCAGGGCAGTGCCGCCTGCCTGTTTGATCGTCTGAAATCGTTTGCCGATCGCGTTTTGCCGTTGTTCCATCTCATTTTCCCTCCTGATACGCAGCTACCTGCTCCACGTCTTTGTCGCCCCGGCCGGACAGGCAAACCGCCATGATATGCTCCGCCGGCAGTCGCCCCGCCAGTTTAACAGCATACGCCAGCGCATGGGCGCTTTCCAGGGCCGGAATAATTCCTTCGGTACGGGCAAGAAGATAAAAAGCCTCCAGCGCCTCTTCGTCCGTTACCGCAGCATACTTGACCCGCCCGGCGTCTTTCAAATACGAATGTTCCGGTCCTACACCGGGATAATCCAGGCCAGCGGAGATAGAATGGGCAATCTTGATTTGCCCGTCTCCGTCCTGCAGCAAATAACTCAGCGCTCCATGCAAAACCCCTTTGCTGCCCAGCGTCAACACGGCGGCATGTTCTTCGGTATCCAGCCCTTTGCCCGCTGCTTCCACGCCATGCAACTCGACTCTGCTATCCTTTATGAAGGGATAAAACATACCCATCGAATTGCTGCCGCCGCCGACACAAGCGACCACGCTGTCCGGCAGGCGACCTTCCATTTCCAGCATCTGCGCACGGGCTTCATCGCCGATGACCCGTTGAAAATCCCGGACCATTTCCGGATACGGATGCGGTCCAACCACTGAGCCAATGACGTAAAACGTATCCCGCACATTCGCCACCCAGTAACGCAACGCTTCGTTGGTCGCATCTTTCAGTGTGCGGCTGCCACTGGTGACAGACACAACTTCCGCTCCCAGCATCTTCATGCGAAATACATTGAGTGCCTGACGATGCACATCCTCTTCGCCCATAAAGACTTTGCAATCCATCCCAAACAAGGCTGCTACCGTCGCTGTGGCCACGCCGTGCTGGCCGGCGCCGGTTTCCGCGATGATGCTTTTTTTTCCCATCCGCCGGGCCAGCAATGCCTGGCCGATCGTGTTATTGATTTTGTGGGCCCCGGTATGATTCAAGTCTTCCCGTTTTAAATAAATTTTTGCGCCGCCGGCGTATTTCGTCAGCTTTTCCGCAAAATATAGCAAGGATGGCCGGCCCACATATTGTTTAAAATAAAAATCCAGTTCCTTCTGAAACGCCGGATCCTCTTTCGCTTCATAATAACAAGTTTCTAATTCATCTAAGGCCGGGATCAGCGTTTCCGGAACATACCGGCCGCCAAATTCGCCATACCGGCCTTTTTTATACTTCGCCATGATATTCCCACCTCCGAATAGTCGAAATGAATGTTTGTATCTTCTGGATATCCTTATTGCCGTTGCTTTCTACACCGCTGCTCACATCTACAGCGAAGGGCTTTACGGTTTGAATCGCAGCCAGCACATTGCCGGCATGCAGTCCACCGGCCAAAACAATCCGCCGCCCCCTACCTGCTTTTACCGCCAGTTCCCACGGAAAAGCGTGTCCGGTTCCGCCCTTTTCCGCGGGGTGATAGCTATCCAACAGCAGCGTATATTGTGCATAATCTGCGAGCCCTGACAGCGACTGTTCGTCGCGAATCTGAACACCCTTAATCACTTTCTGGGCAAAACGGGAACAATATTCCGGCGTCTCCCGCCCATGAAACTGCAAAACATCCAGGCCGCAATAGCCGGCAATGGTCTTTACTTCCCGCTCCCCTTCATCGACAAATACACCGACTTTGCTGACAAACGGCGGCAAGGCCCGGCATATTTCCCGGGCAATATCCGGACTGACCTGCCGGCGGCTGGGAGCAAAAACCAGGCCAATGGCATCCGCTCCCGCTTCGGCCGCCACCAACGCTGCCGCAATATCCTGGATGCCGCAAATTTTTATCCGGATCAATTTCGCCCACCTGCCAGTTCCCGCAATTTCAGGCCAGGATTGGGACTGCGCATCAACACTTCTCCCACCAACACCGCGTTCACTCCGTAATCCGCCAGTCTCTCGATGTCTTCCCGGCTATTGATCCCGCTTTCACTGATAAACACCTTGTCATGGGGAATATAGCGGGCCAATTGGAACGTGGTTTCCAAATTAGTTTCAAAGGTATACAGGTTGCGGTTGTTGATGCCGATCACCTGTGCACCGCTTTCGAGGGCGATTTCCAATTCGGCTCTCGTATGCGCTTCCACCAGACAATCCAGCTGCAGTTGTGCCGCCAGCTTCAAGAACGCTGCCAGCATCTGCCGCGGCAAAGCAGCCACAATCAGCAATACCGCATCCGCTCCCAGAGTACGCGCCTCAACAAGTTGATATTCGTCCACGATAAAATCCTTGCGCAATAGCGGCTTATCCGTTACCTGGCGGGCGATTGATAAAAATTCCGGTTTTCCCTGAAAAAACCGTTGTTCTGTCAATACCGAGATTGCCGCCGCGCCATTTGCCGCATAATCGGAAATCACTTGTTCCGGCGATAAATCAGCCCGGATGACGCCTTTTGACGGCGAGGCCTGTTTAAATTCGGAAATAATACGTACCGGCCCAGCGCCGGATAGAACTTTTGCAAAGCCCTGCGTGCCGGGAAGTGTTTCAATCTGCCTGTACAAGCCCGCCAGGGGTTGTTGCCGTTTTCTTGCTTCTAGATCGCGGCAAGTGCAAGCGATAATTTCGTCCAAAATCATACTATTGCAACTCCCCTGCCGTAAATGTTTGCAATTCCCGCAGCTTCGCCAAGGCCCGTCCGTTGTCAATACTATCGGCCGCCAATACGATGCCGGCTTGTAGATCTTCCGCTTTATTGCTGACCACCAGCGCCGCTGCTGTGTTCAACAAAACAATATCCCGGCGCGGGCCTTTTTCGCCCTGCAAAACCGCCAATACGATTTTACTGTTCTCTACCGCATCGCCGCCAACGATGGCAGACTCCTCCGCTCTCTGCAGGCCAAAATCTTCCGGTTCCACATAATACGTTTCCACTCTGCCGTTTTTCACTTCCGTGATTTTCGTCGAAGCACAGATCGAAATTTCATCCAATCCGTCCATCCCGTGAACCACGAAAGCCCGTTCCGTGCCTAATTTCACCAGGACTTCAGCCAGCATTTCCGTCAATTCGGCCTGAAATACGCCCAGCACCTGGCTTTGCGCTCCGGCCGGATTGGTGAGCGGTCCTAAAATATTAAAGATCGTGCGGATCCCGATCTCCCGGCGCGGGCCCACTACATTTTTCATCGCTTTATGAAACGCCGGCGCAAAGAGAAACCCAATTCCAACCTGTTGCATACACTCCTGCACGGCCGGCGCATCCAGATTGATATTTACGCCCAGCGCTTCCAACACATCGGCGCTGCCGCATTTGCTGGATACGGACCGGTTTCCGTGCTTAGCGACCGTGACTCCCGCTCCGGCCGCCACAAAAGCGGCCGCTGTGGAAATATTGAATGAGTGCTTTTTATCACCGCCGGTTCCAACGATGTCCACAACTTGGGACAGAGGGTGCACCCGGGTGGCTTTGCTGCGCATGACCCGGGCGCAGCCGGCTATTTCCTCAATGGTTTCGCCTTTTATGCTTAACGCCGTCAGCATGCCGCCAATTTGCGCCGGTGTGGCGCTGCCGCTCATAATGGCTTCCATCATCAGTTCCGCTTCCTGTTCGCTCAAGTTTGTACCCTTCACAATTTTTTCTAAAATCGGTTGCAGCATTAGTCACGACCTCCCCGTAAAAAATTTTTCAACAAGCTTTTTCCTTGGCCGGTTAAAATCGACTCCGGATGGAATTGGACTCCTTCGATTGGATGTTCCTTGTGCCGCAGCCCCATAATCACTCCGTCCGCCGTATGGGCCGTCACCGCTAAACAATCCGGTACCGTTTGGGGATCCACAATCAGCGAGTGGTAGCGGGTCGCGGCAAATGGCTCTGCCAGTCCTTTATAAATTCCCTGCCCATCATGATAGACCGTCGATACTTTCCCGTGCATCGGCACCTCGGCCCGGCGGACAACTGCGCCGAAAACTTCGCCGATCGTCTGATGGCCCAGGCAAACACCCAGTACCGGGATCGCGGCGCCGCATTGCCGGATGACTTCGGCGGAAATGCCAGCTTGCTGCGGTGTTCCCGGCCCCGGAGAAATGAGGACATGGGACGGCCGCATCGCCTGTAACTCTTCTACCGTAATACAGTCATTGCGGTGGACGGAAAGCTCAGCCCCCAGCTCGCCCAAATACTGTACCAGGTTATAGGTAAACGAGTCGTAATTATCAATCACCGCAATCATTGTCTTCCCTCCTCCGTAATCACCAGCGCCTGCAGCAATGCCTTCGCCTTATTTAACGATTCTTCATATTCCGCAACCGGATCCGAGTCGGCAACCACACCGCCCCCGGCCTGTACATGCACCCGGCCGTCAGCAATGACGAAGGTGCGAATAGTAATGCAGGTGTCCATATTGCCGGAAAAACCAAGATAGCCAACCGCTCCGGCGTACGGTCCCCGCTTCGTCTTCTCCAGCTCCCGAATGATTTCCATGGCCCGCACTTTCGGCGCCCCGGAAACGGTTCCCGCCGGGAAACAAGCCGTCAATGCATCAATGGCATCTTTACCGGGCTGCAGTTCTCCTTTGACCGAAGAAACAATATGCATGACATGGGAGTACTTTTCAATCGACATCAAAGTCGGAGTCTGCACCGTGCCATACACGGAAACCCGACCAATATCATTGCGGCCCAGGTCCACCAGCATGATGTGTTCGGCCCGTTCCTTTTCATCCCGGATCAGTTCTTCCGCCAGCAGTTCATCTTCCTTGGCATTTCCCCCCCGGCGCCGGGTTCCGGCAATCGGCCGGGTCTCTACGATCCCATCTTCCAGGCGGACCAGCAATTCCGGCGAGGAACCGACAATCTGGATATCGCCAAAGTTTAAATAGTAGAGGTAAGGCGACGGGTTCAGCGACCGTAGGGTCCGGTATACTTCGAACGGCGGCACCTTAAGCTCCGCTGACAGCCGCTGCGACGGCACCACTTGAAAGATATCCCCGGCCGCGATGTACTCTTTCGCCCGCCGCACCATATCGACATACTCTTCTTTGGTGCGGTTGGAAGTGACCTTGGCCGGTTCACAGGCTGCATACGGCTTCAAGAGCAACGGAGCCGCTAATTTTTCCTTGATTTCCTGCAAAATCTGCCGGCCTCGTTGATAGTCTTGGGCCGAATTGCCGGTAGTCCGGACACAAGCGATGATTTGCAGGGAATGTTTCACATGGTCGAAAACGACCACCACTTCAGGAAATAGGAACGCGCCGTCCGGCAAACCCAGATCATCTTGTTCCGCAGCCGGAATTCGTTCCAACGTTTCCACCATGTCAAAACCAAAATAACCGACCACCCCGCCGAAAAACCGTGGCAAACCGGCCACCTTGGCCGGAGAATATTCTTGCAGCAATGACCGCAATGCCGCAAACGGATTTCCCGTGAGTTGTCCCCGCTTGTTTCCGTTCGTTACAACGGTTTGTTCACCCCTTACCGTTACCGATTGGAAGGGCCGAAAACCGATAAACGAATACCGCCCCAAATGCTGCCCATCGTCAACGCTTTCTAAAATAAAACCGATATCGTCGCCAACCAGTTTCCCATAAACAGAAATCGGCGTTTCCGTATCCGCCTGAATAAACTCATAGACAGGAACCAAATTATTTTGCTCAGCCAGTTTGATAAATTCTTCTTGCAATGGGATCACGATCTTGGTCCTCCTCATAATAAAAATAAAAACCTTCCGTCCTTTGAAAAAAGGACGAAAGGTTTAACTTCCGCGGTGCCACCCTTGGTAGGCCATACGGCCTCACTTTACAGTACGGGATTCAGAACGCACCTGTCAGCTGCGCTATCATTTCCAGCGGAAAATACAAAAAACTTTCGTCCTGTTAAGGACGAAAGTTTACACTTCCGTGGTACCACCTTGTTAGGCATGATAGCCTCGCTTTGAGGTACGGGATGACTCCGATACCTTGTCTCTTCTGTAACGGTGAGACGTTCCGGCTAAGCCTACTATGACTTCGGTTAGCAGCTCAGGGGCCCATTCACCGAAAAGATACTTACGGAGCTTGCACTACCCCCCGTTCGCTGAAAAGCTCGTTTCTCGACTACTCTTCCCCATCAACGCTGTTGTGGTTCAATATGAAATTAGCTATATCATAGCATCGAATATTCTATTTTGCAACAACTTTTTCATTATTTCTGAAAAAATGACGTAATTATTGTAAACATTACTGTCTGTTCTTAGGGAATTCTTTTACCGACTGCACCTTTTCCTTTCGCTTTGCTCCAAAGATTCAGCCAAAAAATCAGCGAAAAAGTAATCAAACTGATGATCAGCACATAAAGCCCCGCTACCGTTAAATCATTGGATTCGGCGGCAAAATAAATCGCCAACGGTAAGGTTTGCGTTTTTCCCGGAATATTGCCGGCCACCATAATCGTAGCGCCAAATTCACCAAGGGCCCGGGAGAACGACAAGATCAACCCGGCTACCAGTCCTTGCCAGGCTAACGGAAGCGTAACCGTCAAAAACACGCGCCATTCCCCTGCTCCCAAGGTTCTGGCTGCCTCTTCCAACGTATGATCAACATTGGCAAAGGCCGCTTTGGTGCTCTGGTACATAAGAGGAAAAGAAACCACGGTACCGGCAAGAATGGCCGCATAGGGAGTAAAAATCAACTGCACCCCAAATTGCTCCCCTAGGATTTTGCCGACCGGACCTTGTTTGCCAATTAAAAGCAGGAGCAGAAAACCGGTTACAACCGGCGGCAAGACCAATGGCATGACAAACAACGCTTCCAACACCGCTTTTCCGGCAAATTCCAACTTTTGCATAACGTAGGCTGCGGCAACACCAAACAAAAAAACAAACACCAGTGATATTAACGCAACTTGAATGGATAACAGAACCGGATGCAAATCGATCAAACAAAATCACCCTTCGCGATCATTCTCCAAAAAACTATGTCCCCGGCCATACAGAAAAGGCCGGGGACAGCAAATCATTTACTCATGGTAAAGCCGTATTTTTCAAAAATGGCTTTACCCTCGTCACTGTTTAAATAGGCCATAAACTCTTCTGCTGCTTTATGATTTTTGGTTCCCGCCAAAATAGCGGCAGGATAAACAATCGGTTCATGCGACCCTTCCGGCGCGGTTGCAACAATTTTACTCTTTTGGCTGGCAACGGCATCCGTCTTATACACAAATCCCGCCTCTGTGTTCCCGGTTTCCACATAGGAAAGCACGGTACGGACGTCCTTGGCAAATACCACTTTATCCTTCACTGCTTCCCAAATCCCCAATGTTTGCAACGCTTGCTGCGTATATTGTCCGGCAGGCACTACCGTTGTTTCCCCGACAGCAATCTTTTGGATGCCATCACTCTTAACATCTTCGAACTTGTTGATTTCTAATTTTGAATCCTTAGGAATAATCAGGACCAGCTTGTTTTCCACCAGATTTTTTCGTGTTGCTTTGTCGACCAGATTTTTAGCTGCTAAGTCATTCATTTGCTTAGGAGCGGCAGAAATGAAAATATCCGCCGGGGCGCCTTGCTCAATTTGCCGTTGCAGAGACCCGGACGCGCCCAAGTTATACACCAGCTTGACATTTGGCGCTTTTGCTTGATATTTTGTTTGGATTTCCGTCAACGCATCCTTTAAGCTCACCGCTGCCGAAATGTTCAATTCAACCGGCTGCGCTGCCGGTTTGGCCGGTTCTTGCTTCGTTCCGCCGCAGCCGGCTGCTATAACGGTTGCCATAACAATGCCCATTACAAACAATACTACACTTTTTCTCACAAAAAATCTCCCCTTTTGTCATTAAATAGTATATAATTTTAAAAATTTCCACCAAACAATACTATAACAAACATAAGTCAACATAAACCTAATGGTGTAATTATAGTATTTATTGTAATATTAATGCAAGGGGTATATCCAAATTCCCTGTATTAGTTTTAGCAAAATGAAAAGCGAGGTGGAACCCATGACGAATGTTGCTGCTTACACACCGGAAGAAGTAGCGCAAATTTTAAAGATATCACGCTTTACTGTGTATGAGATGATAAAGCGAGGCGATTTAACCGCATACCGAATTGGCCGGAAAATGCGGATTGAAGCTCCCGACCTGGAAAACTATATCAAGAAATCCAAGGGCCAATCCCCGGCACAACAGCAGGTTCAGCAAGTTGCCGCAACTTCCGTTTCTTTGCCGGAAACCATGATCATCTGCGGCCAAGACGTCATTCTGGATATTTTGGCGCGGCATTTGGAAAAAAAGATGCCGCAAGTCCGTTTCCTCCGCAATTACGACGGCAGCATCGATGGACTGCTGGCATTATACCGCGGTACGGCGAACGCAGTCACCGCGCATCTTTGGGACAGTGATACGGATACTTATAATGTCCCTTACGTCCGCCGCCTCCTGCCGGGCCACAGAACGTTGATCATCAATCTCGTTTCCCGGATGGAAGGTTTTTACGTCGCCAAGGGAAATCCGAAAAATATCACAACCTGGCAGGATTTGACCAGGCCGGATGTCCGGTTTGTAAACCGTGAGCGCGGTTCCGGCGCCAGGGTATTAATCGACGAACAACTACGGATTTTGAAAATCGACTACGCAACCATCAGCGGCTATGACCATGAAGAAGCAAGCCACCTAGCGGTGGCCAGCTGCGTTGCCAGAGGCGAAGCGGATGTGGGCGTAGGAACTGAAAAGGCTGCGTTGCAAGCGAGCGGGATCGATTTTGTACCTTTGAAAAAGGAACGCTACGATCTGGTCATCCGCAAGGGGGATGCTGAACAGCCGCAGTTCAAAGCCTTGCTGGCTATTTTACAGTCACAAGCCTTTCGCAATGAAATTTCCGGCATGGGCGGCTACGATTTATCCCAAACCGGGCAAATCATGGGCGAAACCTGACCTCGATCAAACCAACTTTTGTGAACGGATCTGCAAACTGTGATATAAATCATAGCGCCATCACCTGCTTTCGTGTATGCTATAGACAAAAACGTACACGTATGGAGGAAGATGACGATGAAGCTATGGGCCTGGTTTTGCCGCTTGGGAACCGCTCTGGAAAATAAACCGGTACCGTTTCTCCCGGCCAAGCGGCAACCGATTGCGGTTCAACCCACACCGTCCGGCGTGGACATAGTATGTACCCGGCTGTGCGGGCAGAGCGGCTGCCGCTGCGGCAGCACCATCCGCGGCCTGCACTGCATCTGGTCACATTACCGCATACAATAACTAATTTCGAAAATATTTATGAATATTAGAAAACCCGGCTTGCCCTCGTTCTAAATCACGAGACGCAAACCGGGTTTCTAATTTTTTTGTGCGAAAATTACTGGTTAGGATCGCTTCTCTGCCAAAATGATATTGTGCAAATTGCTATCCAACGCTTCGACTCTATCGCTTGACCTCCGCTTATTGATAGCAATTGCACAATTAATCCCTGTCGCTATGTTTCGAATAAACCGAGCCAACATCGCATCAACTGTGCATTATCTGAACAGTCGTGCATTTATTGCACATCCTGTTACACATTTATTGCACAGCTTCGTAGCCAATGCGCAGCGCTTCCATGTTCTTTGCTACCGTCGCCGGCGGCACCCGCTTGGCTACCGCCTTCTGAATGGTCTCAAACGTTACTGCGCCGGTCACCTTAACCAGCAAGCCTAAGGCAATGATATTGGCAAACAAATCCCGGCCCAAATGCTGTACGGACAAGCGGGTAATCGGCACTTTCACGATATGTTCCGAGCCATGCGGATGGGGCACCAGATCCTCATCGACAATGACAATGCTGTCCGGTGTAAGGTCGTGACAATATTTATCCATAGCCTGTTGTGTCATAGCCAGGAAAATTTGCGGGTTCACGACTTTGGGATGATAGATAAATTTATCGTCAATCAATACTTCGGCCTTCGACGAACCGCCGCGCGCTTCCGGCCCGTAAGACTGGGACTGGACAGCTTGTTTGCCTTCCATAACAGCCGCTTCCGCAAGAATAATGCCGGCAGTGATCAGACCTTGCCCGCCTGATCCGGATAAGCGGATTTCTTTCATGCGTTTTCCCCTCCCGCCTGTTTGATAATTTTGGCATATTCGGCAGCATACTCAGGGAAAACATCGGTATGCAAAATACCGCTCGGTAATTTGCCGGTACGTTCCTCCGGCGACAATTTATTATACGCCGCTATCGGGATGTACGTTTCGCTCATCGCCTTCAGCATCGCGGCAGCACTGCCCATTTTGTTCCGTCTGCCGTAAGAAGTCGGACATTGTACAATCGTTTCGACAAAAGAAAATCCTTGATTTTGAATTCCCTGGGCAATCAGATCTACCAGCGGCGCAGCATGATATGCTGTCCCCCGGGCAATGTAGGTCGCACCGGCAGTTTTGGCAACATCGCAGGGATTAAACGGCCGGTCGAACGTCCCATACGGGGCGGTTGTCGCTTTTTTGTCTACCGGCGTCAGCGGCGATGCTTGCCCGCCGGTCATCCCGTAAATGTTGTTATTGAATAAAATAACGGTCAAATCAATATTGCGGCGGGCGGCGTGAATGAAATGGTTGCCGCCGATCGCCATGCAGTCACCGTCGCCGGTGATGACAATCACCTTCAGCTCCGGATTGGCCAGTTTAATCCCGGTCGCAAAGGGCAAAGCCCGGCCGTGGGCAGTATGGAGGGTATCGAAATCCATATATCCGGAGGCCCGCGAGGAACAACCGATGCCGGAGACAATTACGGTTTTGTCTTGATCCAAATCCAATTTCGCGATGGCTTTAGCAATTGCTTTCATCGCAATCCCGTTGCCGCAGCCGGGGCACCAGATATGGGGCAGCCGGTTAGTGCGAAACAGCTCTTCATAATCTTTCATTCCGCCACCTCCCTTACCAGTGCTTCAATCGCTTGTTCAATTTCCTCCGGCGTAAATACTTCCGAATTATATTTCGGCAGCGACACAACACGCGCCTGTCCGGCAGCGGCCCGCTCTACTTCGTAGACGTATTGTCCATAATTCATTTCCGGCACCAGGATGCCTTTTACCCGCTGTGCCAGCTGCCGCATCACGCCATCGGCAAACGGCCAAATGGTCATGACCCGGATCATGCCGACCTTCCGGCCAGCCTTACGAGCCGCTTCCACTGCCGCATAGGCAGTGCGGGCCGTGCCGCCGAACGCAACTACCGCAATCTCTGCATCATCCATAAAAAATTCATCATAATGGGTA
>CAYUNV010000010.1:22130-28165 GCA_964446265.1 uncultured Negativicutes bacterium
CGTTTGCGCCCGCCTAATCTTTTCATGCAACCGCCAAATCGTCTTCTCGGTAACCGACGGGCTGCCGCTTGGAAACCCGGTTTCATCATGGACTAAGCCAGTGCAATGGATCCGGTAGCCGGTGCCAAAATCAGCCGGATTAGGTACCAGATCGTCCATCGGCATATACGGTTTATACCCTTCCGCCCTGGTTTTCGCAGGAAGACGCCGCGAATAGATTTCCATCTCATGGGCTTCCGGCAGTTCAACCCGTTCGCGCATGTGACCGACAACTTCATCCAGCAAAATAATCACCGGCGTGCGAAACCGTTCCGCATAATTCACGGCTTTAACAGCAACATCAAACGTTTCGCGGACAGTCCACGGCGAAAGGGCGATCATGGGATGGTCGCCGTGCGTGCCCCAGCGGGCTTGCATAATGTCGGCCTGAGCCGGCGAAGTTGGCTGGCCGGTAGACGGACCCATCCGCTGCACATTGACGATTACGACCGGAATTTCAGCAATGGCAGCATAGCCAATCAATTCCTGTTTCAACGAAAAACCGGGACCGGAGGTTGCTGTCAACGTTTTTTTTCCGGCTAGGGACGCGCCCAAAACAACACCAATTCCAGCAATTTCGTCTTCCATTTGAATAAACGTTCCGCCGAATTTTGGCAAGTTTACCGCCATATACTCGGCAATCTCCGTGGAGGGAGTAATCGGATACCCGCCGAAGAAGCGGACTCCCGCGGCAATCGCGCCGGCAGCGCAAGCTTCATTCCCTTGCATCAGTCTTGCTTCGCTCATTGTGCCGCCTCCTTTTTAATGCGAATGGCAAAATCAGGACATCGCAATTCACATTGTCCGCAGCCGATACAGGCTTTCTCATCCACAACGTACACTTTTCCGAACTTATCCAAAGCCAGTACTTGTTTCGGGCAGAAAGCCACACAAATATTACACCCCTTGCAGCGTTCTTTCCGAATTTCAATCTTGGTTTGCAATCTAGCGCCCCCTTGATTTTTTGACGTTCTTGATATTATAAACTCATTTAATAATATCACAAAACCCAGCAGTTAGAAACCCGCTTAACACTAGGATTTACCTGCATTTTTGCGTATTTTGATATACCATAATACGCGAAAAACTGCTGCCTGAAATACATCAGGCAGCAGCCGATTTCGAGCCAATTAACAGCCCGCAACGCTTAATAGTTTACTTTGTCGATCCCTTTCAATTGCAGGATAGCCCGCGCCTCGTCCGGCGTCGCCGGTTCCTGGCCGAGTTCCTTGGCAATACGGACAATTTTGCTCACCTGCTCCGCACTGCTTTTCGCCATAACCCCTTTTTCGATATATAAGTTATCTTCCAACCCAACCCGTACGCCGCCGCCCATCAACAGGGCTGCTGTACACATGGCCATCTGGCTCCTGCCGGCCGCGCATACTGACCATTTAAAGTCACCGATTTGCTCTTTTGCCGTCCGTACCAAATGCATCAAATTGTCGACCGTTGCCGGCGCGCCGCCTAAAATGCCCAAAACAAACTGCAAATACACCGGTTTTTTCAAATAACCGCGTTCAATCATAAAGGCGACATTGTTGATCATGCCCAGATCGTATATTTCCAGTTCCGGCTTAGTTTCATTTTCATTGAAAATGCCGCAGAACTCCCGCATGGTTTTGAAGGTATTCGGGAAAATGAAATCTTCCGTCATGCCAAGGTAGGCCGGTTCCCAGTCATATTGAAAATCTTTTTTGCCGGCCAAAACCTGAAACAGCGCAAAGTTAATGGATCCGAAGTTGAACGAGCCTAATTCCGGTTTGAAGGTCCGCACCGTCGCCACCCGCTGCTCCGCCGTTTGGCCCAAGCCGCCACCGGTCGTCAGGCATAAAATCATGTTGCACCGCTTCTTTACATCGGTAACGACTTGATGAAACAATTCCATATCGGCCGATGGAGCGCCGTTTTCCGGATTGCGGACATGAATATGAGCCACCGCCGCGCCGGCTTCATACGCCCGCACCGCTTCATCCGCGATCTGCTGTGGAGTGACCGGCAAATAAGGGCTCATGGACGGAGTGTGTATGCCCCCCGTAATCGCCGCCGTAACAATCACTTTGTTCGCCATTTGAAATCCTCCTTAGTCATTGCAAATTTTGAAATTCCACTTGCTTCTTCTTTTCTTTCTGGTTTGGTTTCGCGATTCCTCCTCATCTGTAAAAAATTTCAATTTATTTATCCTAATACTATTTTTAATGCAATTTTTGTGCCATCCGGGAAACGAATTGTCTGTCCATCCAAGCTGTGGCGTTCGTTTGCATTTTTGTCCCGTTTCGGCTATGATGGGACTGTATTCTTCCATCCATCGGCTGCCGTTCAAAGAATATTTTGCGGGAAGTGATTTTCGTGGCCCAGACAGAAAATCAATTTAGTGCGATTGCCTTTTTAACCGAATTAATTCAGCAAATTGGTTCGCCGGATTATGACCTCGCCCAACAACGCCTGGTTATTCAGGACGGTTTACAGAAAGTCATGCAGGAAATGCAGCAGACAAAAGACTTCGACTTTCGTGAAATCGGCGACCACCTCTACGACGGCATCTATATCGCCGACGGCAATGGGAAAACCCTGTATGTCAACAAGGCCTACACCCGGATTACCGGCATTCAACCGGAAGAAATTGTCGGCAAATACGTCCGGGACTGCGAGAGCGCTTCGTTCTATAAAAACGCCGTGACGCCGGAAGTCATTAAACACAAACAACAGGTAAATTCCATGGGCGAGAGCATGCGTAACGGAAATAAAATGCTGATTAGCGGCAACCCGATTTTTGACGATGCCGGCAACGTAAAAAAAGTAGTGGTGGTGGACCGGGATATTACTGATCTGCTCACGATGAAAGCCGAGCTGGAATCTTCCCAGCAAAAAATGAAAGCCGTAGAAAACGACCAATTCCGCGCGAAACAGGAAATCGAACATTTACGGAAATCCCAATTGAATAAAAACCTGCTCGGCAATACACCGGAAATTCAAAAAATCGTCCAGATGATCGAACAGGTCGCCCCCTTGGACGTTACCGTGCTTATCACCGGCGAAACCGGCTCTGGCAAAGAAGTAGTCGCCAATGAAATTTACCTGAATAGCAACCGCCCCAATGGGCCGTTTATCAAAGTAAACTGCGCGGCGATCCCTGCGAATCTGCTGGAAGCCGAACTGTTCGGCTACGAAAAGGGCTCCTTTACCGGGGCCAATCAAAGTGGAAAATTAGGGATGTTTGAACTGGCTGACAAAGGCACCCTATTATTGGATGAAATCGGCGAAATGTCGTTGGAATTGCAATCCAAGCTGCTTCGCGTTATCCAGCACAAAGAGATCACCCGCATCGGTGGCACCAAATCGATCAAACTGGACATCCGGATCATTTCCTCTACCAATTGCAATCTATTACAGCTCGTCAAACAAGGCAGGTTCCGGGAAGATTTGTACTACCGGCTCAATGTCTTTCCTATTCAAATCCCGCCGTTGCGTCAACGCTCTGACGATATTGAACTTCTGGCCCGGCACTTTTTAAACGTCTATACGGCAAAATACGGGATCGTCACCGTCATTGAAGAAACCGGCTTTGAATTATTGAAAGAATACGCCTGGCCAGGCAACATCCGCGAATTACAAAATATTATCGAGCGGCTGGTGATCGTCGCCGGCCACGGCTCCATTATCCGGACAGAGCAAATCGCCGCCCTGCTCAATATCGACCCTTACTATACCGCACTCGTCCACAAAGAACTTGGTTTGAAAGAAATCGTGGAGAATGTCGAGCGGAAAACGATTGAAAAAGTATTATCCCTGCATAAAACCACACGCAAAGCCGCGAAAATTTTAAAAATCGATCAATCTACGATCGTAAAAAAAGCCCAACGGCTAGGGATCCGTTTGTGTGATGAAAAACATCATCAAGCCTGATGCAAAATATCATCTTGCAAAAATTGATTAGAATTGCATATAATTTTCTGTTTTCACCAAGACACCTGATGAAAAAATGCATCAGGTGTCTTTTGCTTGTCTCCATGGGGGCTTGTTATTCCTGTTCCCGCCGCACCTGGTAACATGGCATACAATTTGCAATATCGTATAGCAAAATAATCTATGAGGTGATTTATCGTGGACAAAACAATCATTACCGCAGCCGTAACCGGCGCCTTCCCTACAAAGGAGCATAATCCGAACATTCCTTTAACACCAAAAGAAATTGCAGCCGATGTTTATGAATGCTGGCAGGCCGGCGCTGCCGTGGCGCACCTTCATATGCGCGATGATGAAGGCAGAGGAACCATGAATAAAGAAAAATTCCGGGAAACAGTCGAACTGATCCGGGAAAAATGCGACATCATTCTGAACCTGACCACCTCCGGAGACCTGTTCGCAACAGAAGAAACCCGGATGGCCCATCTGATCGAATTAAAACCGGAAATGGCTTCCTACGACGCCGGTTCCATGAACTGGATGCACAGCGGCCTGTTTTTAAACCCTCCCCAATTTCTGGAGAAGTTAGGTAAACTGATGCAAGAAAACAATGTGAAACCGGAAATCGAAATTTTTGACGCCGGCATGGTTTACAACTCGCTGTATTATATGAAAAAAGGCGTTTTAACCGCACCGGCCCACTACCAGTTCGTACTCGGCGCCGATGGCGGGACTGCTGCAACCGTGGAAAACCTGGTCTATTTAAAAAGCCTGATTCCTGCCGGTTCCACCTGGTCGGCGTTAGGAATTGGCAAAGGCCATCTGCCTATCCTGCTTACCACGATCGCGCTGGACGGACATGTTCGTGTCGGCATGGAAGACAACGTCTATTATGCCAAAGGCCGCTTGGCTAAATCGAACGCGGAATTCGTCGCCCGGGCCGGCCGTCTGATCGGCGAAGCCAACAAAACCGTTGCTACACCGGATGAAGCCCGGAAAATTTTGGGCCTTAAAAAATAATCTGCAAAAGGAGTCCTGATGATGATTAAAAAAATCGCTGTGTTGGGTTCAGGAACCATGGGACATGGGATTGCCGAATCCTTTGCGATGTACGGTTACGAAGTCAATCTCTATGATACGGATGCAAGCCGCCTGGAAGCGGCAAAGAACGAAATCAAAGCAGAATTGGAACTGTTAGCGGAAGAAGAGTATATTGAAGCGGCGAAAATTCCTTCCATTCTCGATAACGTACGTTTGTGCACCGACTTAAAAGAAACGGTTTGCGACCGCGACTTCGTCATCGAAGCAGTACCGGAAATTCTGGAGTTAAAACAAACTTTGTTTAAACAGTTGGATGAACTTTGTCCGGAACATACCGTTCTGGCCAGCAATACGTCCAGCTTGAAACTGGATTTGATGATGACGCTCGTGAGCGAAAAACGCAAGCAGAGAATGATGGTCTGCCACTGGTATAATCCCGCTCATTTAATGCCGATCGTCGAGCTTTCCTGTTTCGGCAATATGCCGTTAGAAATCTATGGTGAAGTAGCGCAAATGTTCTCCTCCATCAAAAAACAGACGGTAAAAGTATTGAAAGACGTACCCGGCTTGGTTGCCAACCGGATCCAGCAGGGCGTAGCCCGCGAAGTCTTCTCCATTATCCAACAGGGAATTGCCGCTCCGGAAGATGTAGACAAGGCGTTGAAATTCGGCCCGGCCTTCCGTTACGCTACCACCGGCCAGTTGGAAGTCGCCGATTTTGGCGGCATCGACATCTGGTGCATCGTCGGCGATAACCTGCTGAAAGAAATCGATAATTCCCAGTGTGCCAATCCCCTTCTGCGCGAGAAAATGAACGAAGGCAAACTGGGCATCAAATCCGGCGAGGGTTTTTACAACTATCCGGCCGAAGAAATCCCCGGCATCAAGAAAAAATTCATGCAAAAATTAATTCATCAATTAAAGGCTTCCGATTATTATATTTAACATTAGAAAACCCGGCTTGCGCCGAGCTTTTTAGCGACGGCGGAAGACGCTGGTTGCACTTATGTACATCAGATAAAATTTATACTTTCTGATGTACCAAGAAA
>CAYUNV010000011.1:0-20246 GCA_964446265.1 uncultured Negativicutes bacterium
CACCAGCTCTTCCCAGCGATGATTGAACTGCGGTTCAATTGCCAATGCCTTCACGGTCTGGATTCCGGTTACTGCTTCCACGACAAAACCATTATTATCTGCCTCTGCTGCCCAAACATCGTCCAACCGGCGCTTATACGCCGGAGTCGCAAGGACATTTTGAACCAGATAAACCGGCAAAGCAGCCAAAGCCAACAAGGTTAATGACCAGCTATAATAGAACATGACTCCAAAAAAGACAATAGAAAACGCCGTATCCAGCAGAACAGTGATTGCATTTCCGGTCAAAAACTCGCGGATGCTGGTTAATGCACTGACTCGCATCAAGGTGTGTCCGACTTGCCGCTGTTCGAAATATGGCAATGGCAAGGCCAGCAAATGGCGGAACAAACGAGAGCCTAGAATGATATCCAACTTGTTCGTCGTATGGTTTAATAAATAGGTGCGCAAAATTCCCATCCCTGCTTGAAAAAATGCAAAAACGAGAAAAGCAGTCCCTAATACATTCAACGTGGAAATTCCTTGATTTCCAATTACTTTATCAATAACAACCTGTGTAAACAACGGCGTAATCAGCGCAAATAGTTGTAAAAAGAAGGATGCCACTGCAACTTCACCCAAAAACTTTTTGTATTGGAAAATTGTCCCGGTAAACCAATGCAAATTATATTTCCGCAGGAAATGCTGCCAACTGAACCGACGCCAAAAAACCAACAATTCTCCTGACCAGATGTCATTAAACTCATCCAACGCCATCGGTTGCGGCTCTTCCTCACCCGGATATAAAACCAGCACTCTTTGGTCATCATTACGTCCGACGACAACCAAATCGCCTTTTTTTAACACTGCAATTGCCGGCAGCGGCACGTCTTGCAATTTATTCAATTCAAGCCGGACCACTTTCGCTTTAATTCGATATGTTTTTGCTAACCGAAGAATATCCGCTACACCTTGCACTCCTTTTTCAGCCTCGCGCCGGACTTCTGCTTCGCTTATGAATATCTGCAATACACCGGCCACGATCAGAAAACATTGCAAAGCCGGACTCAGAGTATACTCTTTTTGTTGCGTTACTGCAATTTCTTGCTCTTCGCTCATCGATTTTCTCCCCTTTGCAGCTCTTACTCGAAGAAAAAATAAGACCCACTCCTCAACAGTCGGTCCGGAAGTGGATCCTTCAACATTTAGAATAGATTAAGTGGAATAAAATATGTAGGTATCAATAGCATCCACTCGCATCATATATAGTTATACCGTTTTATATTTTCAGAATTATCTGTCTGATTTTATTATATTTCTAGTCATATGTTTTGTCCATACTTTATGGCAAAGTTCTCCTTTACACACATTGTATAATAATTTTACAATTTTCTGTCTATTTTTGCATTACATATTGTATAATAATCTTGATAACAAGTGAAATTTCCAATCTAATGTTACAAAGAGAGGAGGACATTTCTATGAAACAGTGGATCGCACGTTTAGTAAGCCACTATAAACTCAACCAGTTGCGCAAGCGGGGACTGCAGATTGCCGATGATTGTCTTATCATGGGAATGCCGAACTTCGGTTCTGAACCCTATTTGGTCAGTATCGGCAAAAACTGTGCCATTGCCAGCAAAGTAACTTTTATCACACACGACGGAGGCGCATTTGTTTTTCGCCGGCGCCCCGAGTGTAAAGGAGTGATTCGGTTTGGCCGGATCACCATCCATGATGGAAGCATGATAGGCTACGGTTCGATCTTATTGCCCGGCGTATCCGTTGGTCCCAATTCGATCGTCGGTGCAGGCTCCTTGGTAACCAAGGATGTCCCCCCTAACTCGATCTTTGGAGGAAGTCCGGCTAAATTTTTATGTTCCGTGGACGATTATGTGAAAAAATGCATTGAAACCAATCCCAATTATGATCGAGAAAATTACCGAAAAAATAAAATGGCGGAATTGCTGAAATTATATCCTTATCCCTGGTAACACAAAACTCCCTCAAAAGTTAACCTTTTTAGCAGATTTTTTTGTAATTTTCTGTCTATTTTTTTACTATTATGATGTATAATGGATATAGAATTACATTTTGATAAACATTCTCATTTCTTTTTGAGGGGAGGAAATGGACAGTGAATGAAGGGATTTTTACAATTTCCCTCGATTTCGAGCTCGCTTGGGGGATCTGCGGCGAGGCAGCCCGCGCTGCTTACCAGGAAAATTTGTTAGGGGCGCGGAAAGCTATTCCTGCATTGCTGGAATTATTTAAAGAATATGAAATCCATGCTACTTGGGCGACGGTAGGATTCCTGCATTGCCGCACCAAAGAAGAACTTCTGGAATACTTTCCTAATCAAATTCCTCAATATGAAAATCCTGAATTATCCAATTATAAACAATTTGGCAACCTTGGCAATGATGAAGAAACTGATCCGCTGCACTATGCACCCTCCCTCATACAGTTAATCCGCACTTATCCATTTCAAGAATTGGGCTCTCATACCTTTTCTCACTATTATTGCCTAGCCGAAGGACAAAACGCCGGCGCATTCGCTGCCGACCTGAGTGCCGCAAAAAGAATTATGATGAATAATTATGGTGAAATTCCAAAAAGTTTAGTTTTTCCCAGGAATCAGATTAATGAAGAATATCTTCAATTATGCCGCCAATTTGGTCTGGTTGCTTATCGGGGTAATCCCCGTTTCCCCGATAATAACAGCATGCAAAATAAGCTTGGCCAATGGATATATGATCCTCTGCCCGACGTAGTCACAGGCCTAAACAAATTGGGTATGCGTTTTTTGCGGCTGTTAGACGGATATTTTCCCATAACCGGGCATCACACCTATACATTAGAAGAAATTGCCAATCAAAAGCCTCCCTACGACATCCCTGCTAGTATCATTCTACAGTCATATCGTAAACCATTGAAATTTTTTGAACCACTTCGTCTCAACAAAATTAAATCCGGATTATCATTGGCAGCCAAACAAAATGTCATTTATCACTTATGGTTTCACCCGCATCAATTTGGCAAAAATTTAAAGGAAAACCTGGCCTTTTTGGAAGCAATCTTAGACTATTACCGACAACTCAAGGAGAAGTATAATTTCAGCAGTTTGAATATGGGCGAAATATCCAATTTACTCCTGTGCCCAAAGCGGGATGCCGGCCGGAAAGATCATACTTCTTCCGTAAAATCACTTATCGCCAACTAAGGGAAATAACGTATGAGGAGAAGGCCGCTGTAGCAGCGGCCTTCTCCTCATACGTTATTTCCCTTTTTAATATTCCGGCTTGCTCAACCAAGGTTGATAATCAATTTTGTCGGCAATTTCATCCATCTTTAATTCTCTAATCGCCAATGGCATTTCTTGCACAAAAATCTTCTTATTTTCCTCAACTGATCGAATCGCTTCCTCTCTTGTTAACAACCCATACCGTATCTGGTTGCTCAAATGCGCGTCCAAATACGATACCCCCAGCATTTTGCGGAACATATATTCTTTAAAATGGTGGAAAATGCAGTCTGAATGCCAGTCATCACCGCTTTTCACCGGTTTTGTCCAGCCTTTTTTCGTTATCTCCGGAATAATAATACGCGGATCCCAGTTAAGATAATCAAAAATCTGGACAGGTGTAACCATGGGATATTTTGATCGCAAGTAATCTCCGCCCGGCGAGACCGCCATACAGCCCTGGTAGCAGGTAGAGAAATGTTCAATGACACCTTGGGCAAACTTCGGTGAATGAACCATTTCTTTCATCATATTGGCGGCGCTTTCCATTATGCTGGCGCGTTGATACTCTTCCCCGTTGCCGCCCTTTAAGCCTAATGCAACGAACGGCGGACATTCTAACGCTGTAGAGGCCCAGGCAATCATCGGTATTTTTCGTTCTTTTGCCAATTCAAACCCCAATATATGGAGGTGTTTGCAGGACACACACGTCATCCCCGCCGAAACCAGGCTGGGATGAGCAAGCCAAGCTTTGAAAAAAGCCTTAAATGTCCGCAAGTGGGTTTGGTCCGGCAATGAAACAATATGGTGCTTCACCCCTAAATTCGCACATACTTTTTTGGCGTTTTCCACCGAAACAGAGACGGTTCCTTCATGAACATAGGTAAACCCTTCTACATTGAGTCCATACGTATCTTTTAACGTCATCAACGCGAAGGTGCTGTCTTTTCCACCACTAACCCCTACCAAGCAGTCTGCGGCAGATGTTTTGCTGCGATGTTGATTCAGCAGATCAACTAATTTTTCTTCTCCTCTGGGTTTATAGTATGGAAAACCGGTCTGGCACCAGTAACATTCCCCTTCGGCATTGAAATTACTATTTGGTAGAGACGATATCATCAAACATTTTTTGCATACGCTCATAAAGCTCTCCCTCCCCAAAATACCTTCAATATCCCGTTAGGTTTTGACGCCAGGTTTTAAAATATGCAAATAATTATAAGCAATTTTATTTTTTTGTTCACCCTTTTACCACTAAAACAGGAACCGGCGCCACATTAATCAATTTGGTCGTTACGCTTCCCAACAGGATATCCAGCGTCCCATGCCCCCGCGTACCGGCAATAATTAGATCAATCGCATGGTCTTTGGCGTAATCAATCAAAACGGTGGCAGCATCACCTTCCAGGATCGCGGTCACCAGTTTGACTTTTTGCGCCTGCCCCAACAATTTGATTTCTTCCATCATGTAAATATCTTCTTTTTGCGCCTCTTTCATCCGATCGGTCAACGTCGCCCACGCCGGCCCACCTTCCATTAAGCCAAAGCTCCTCGTCTCGGAAAGAACGCCCCAAACGAGTACCACATGTGTTTCCGCGTTATAATGACGGCTCAAATCCAACGCCCAATCCAGCGCTTTTCTGCTGTGAGGCGATCCATCAAAAGCCACTAAAATTTTTTTCAACTCTTTCATCACGCTTCCCCCTCACAAGTTCTTGCACCCGGAGAGTTTGGAAAATTAGAAAACCCGGCTTGCGCCGAGCTTTTAGCGACGGCGGAAGCCGCTGGTTGCACTTATGTACACCAGATAAAATTTTATACTATCTGGTGTACCCGGAGGGAACAGGGGGACAAAAACTTGTCCCCCTGTCTTCTGTCCGTAAAGCAACATGACTCAGCACAACAAACGTCTGGTCAGTAGCGGAAAACAGCAGCAACCGGCTTTCCACCCGGTACAGCATCCGCCTCAAGCGCATAAACGGCGCCCCCGTTCATAAATGTAAATGCGGTAGCCAGATCCAAGAGGCTTTCATCCCCATTTTCCTGTTTTTCATGCACTTGAACTTCATTCGTAGTCCTGTCGAACGTTCCCCACCGTTGTACCCCAGAGGCAACAAACAACGTTTCAACCTGCCCACTCTGTGCCGCCGGGACAATCCGCTCCAACGCGTCCGCAACCCGTTCGCTGCCTTGTCCGTAAAGCTGTTCGAACCGCTCAGCCGCTTTTTTCTGTTCCGCTAAAAACTGCGGGCCAATAATATCCCAAGCACTCTTGTGCAATTCTTTCGCACTCAGCAAATCCGGGTTGCCCTTTATCGCTTGATCGATTACATGCGGATATTTGTTGACCTCTTTATAGATCGCCAGCAAATATTCCACTCCTGCTAAAACCAACGGCAGCTTTTCATCCTTGACAATTTCCTGCAGTCCTTTTTCTACCCGATGCAGGAATTGCAGGATGTCTTGCTTCGCGAATTCCTTGGTGCCGCCTTGTCCGGTAGCAACGGGAGTCGCGCTCCCCGTCAAAGAACCAGGCGCCCCGCCGCCATGCAGACTGAAATGTCTTTCCTCCACTTGCCCGGCATTGTCAGGACCTAATACTTCCTGCAGACTGCGCGGCATTTTTCCTGTATCGAGTTCGCTCACGTTAAACCGGCTGCCACGCAACAGTCTGACGTTGTTCTGGCTTAACGCCAAAACATAAAACTGTCCGTCATGGGCAAAATGCGGCAAGATTGGTTTGACGGCAAAGCGTTCCCCCACAACCACTGCTTCTTGTAAATTCAATTCAAGACGGTAGAAGCGGCTCCAGTTTGGCGCAACAAAGAACGCCAACCCATCACTTTGATGCTGCCAAAAATCTGTATCTTTTATCATTGATTTGGCCGGTTCAAGTAATTTCTGCGCTTCCGGCGCGCGCATGCCTCTGCCAATCAGTTGTTCTTCCGCATCCCGCAGCAGATTTTTAAACCGGATCGGATCCTGCAGGATTTCCGGCCCTTTGCGATGAGTCGGTAGAAAGATTGAAATGCACCATTTTTGTTCCGCCTTCATTAATCCTTCTAATTCGGCTCTGTTTAAAGTATCCATGGCCATCCTCCTCTTTTGTCAATGATTTCTTTACCATTCCTATCAAAAACATTGGACAACAGTAACATGGATCATGTTTGTCCAGGGCACAGCAGATTGAAACTTTCGGCGGTCCATAATAGTTTCGCTTGATGATACTATTGTTTCGGCATCATTTTTTTCATCATTTCTCCCATATCCGTTACCTCTACTCCTGCCGGCAGTTGGAATTCATCGGCAGAAATCGGGCCGAATTTCATATTTTTATACTCCATAACCATTTTGGTTCTATCTTCCTCAATCACTTCTACCCGCATGGGAACACCATAATCTTCCCTTACCCACATTTTGGTTTGCACTTTCGTTTTTTCGTCCGTAATCATCAATACTCTGCACTTTACCCCTTCATAGGTCGTCGTTTCCAAGACTTTTACCTTGGCGGCGTCAGCATCATTCGTAAATTTATCCGGGGTATCTGCGGTTTTCGCCTGGTCTAAAGGAATCTTAATCGCGGATTTTTCCGCCGGATTGTACATATAGGCGACTTTTGCCTCGCCATCAATAATCGTTGACATCTTGTTGTTTTCAATCGTCATTTCGCTTTTTATTTTTTTGCCGGAAATCCACATTTTCCCGGTCATCGCCTGTTCCTCTTTGCCCTTCATACTATAATCGTAAGACATTCCACTAATTTTTTTCCCTTTGGCAAAAAGATCGGCCACCGTTTCTTGTTTCTGTTCCGCGGGCTGGCCGGCAGGACTGGAACTGGGTGTCTGGCTCGGTTTCGAACCTCCGCATCCGGCAACAAACAGGCTCATCGCCATAAATGCAACCATCAGGAAAATGATCCATGCTTTTTTCATCTTGTTTCCCTCCTTACCGAATGAGTACAGGGAATCCGAATGGAGAGGCTGAAACTCGTGGTGACGCTTTCGCCAAATCATTTACAATGCCCCTTACTTAAATTTTATACCAAAAAAAAAATAAGTCCATCCTTTTTTTTAGAATTGATGGACTTATCTGAATTAACTGTAAATATTAGGTTGGCAAAAAGTACAGAGATTGCTCGTGGTCCTTTCAGTGTATTATCCCATGGTTCCGCTGGAAAAAATCGACCGCCTCCTGCGCCGGCAGCGGATGGCTGATTAAAAAGCCTTGAATATAGTCACATTCCATTTCCCGCAGCATTTGCAGCTGCGCGTCCGTCTCCACACCTTCCGCCACAACGGCAATGTTCATTTGGTGGGCCAGGCGGACGATTGTCCCGATGATGGCCGTACCGTTAACAGTAACTCCCGCTTCGCGCAAGAAAGATTTATCAATTTTAAGAACGTCCAGAGGCAGGCGGCTAAGATAGGTTAAGGACGAATATCCGGTGCCAAAATCGTCTAAAGCAATTCGGATCCCCAGTTGGCGCAGGTTTTTTAACTTGGTGAAATTTTCCTCCAACGATTCCATTAGCACCGTTTCGGTAATTTCCAATTCCATCAATTCAGGCGGAAAATTTTCTTCCCGCAAAATACGGTGGACCCGCTGGGGGAAATCATTCTGCATCAACTGCCGGGCCGAAACATTGACAGCCACGCGGACCGGTTTATGGATCGCTTTTCGGATCCCGTTGCCAAACCGGCAGGCAGACCGCATCACCCAGTCGCCCAAAGGAACAATCATTCCCGTCTCTTCCGCCAACGGAATAAAGGCTTGCGGTGGAATGGGCCCTTGTTCCGGATGAAACCAACGCACCAGAGCTTCAAAAATAACCGCTTGTCCGGAAATCCTGTCAATTTGCGGTTGAAAATGAACCGAAAATTGCTCCAACGTTAGCGCCTTTTGCAGGTCGCTTTCCATCTGAATCCGGCGAACAATGGCTTCTTGCATTTCCTCTTGAAACAACCGCCACGTTTTTTTGCCCGCAGCCTTGGCACAATGAAGCGCCGTATTCGCATTGCGCAAAATAGTATCCGGCGTCGCATCACTAAGAAAAAAAGCAATTCCGATACTGCAGGACAGAGCGATTTGATTGCCCCAGGAAAAAAACGGCCGGGAGAAAGCATTTAAAATCCACTTCGCCCAAACTTCGACCTGTTGAGGATCGAGCCCTTTTACAAAAAAGGCAAATTCGTCTCCTCCGGTCCGGGCTACGACACCATCCGGCGGCAATATCGACTTAAGCCGGTCGGCTATCTCAATCAACAGGCTGTCGCCGCAAGCTTGCCCCCAGGAATCATTCACCAGTTTAAAGTTATCGATATTGATCAAGAATAAACCGCCCCGGATTTGTCCGTTTCCGGACTTGCCAAGAAAATCAACAATCGTTTCATACAGGCTGACCCGGTTGGGAAGGTCCGTCAAAGCATCATGGTAGGCCATGTGACGGATCCGTTCTTCTTGCTGTTTACGGTTGGTAATATCCGAATAGGATCCCACCATGCGTATCGGCTTTCCGTCCGCATTAAACACGGCTTTCCCTTTATCCAATAACCAAATCCAGCGTCCATGGGGGATGAGGAAGCGGTACTCCACTTCATAAATTTCACTCTTGCCGGCCAAGTGTTCATTGTAAGCGTTTTGCTGGCGGGCAAAATCGTCTGGATGGATCCGGGCATCACGAATCGTCATGAAATCTTCGACAACCGCCTGGGGATCGTCCGTATCGGCCATAACTCGCAATAAGCCAAGTTTAACAGCCCATTGCCGGGAAATAGACCAACTATCCCGCTCAATATCCCAATCCCAAATCGCATCACTGGAAACTTCTACTGCCCGGCGGTAACGGGTTTCGCTTTCTTCCAAAGAAACTTGCGTGTTTTCCAGTTCCTTGACTTTTTCCCGCAGTGCTTCTTCCGCAATAAAAAGTTTGGTATACAGAATTTCCAACTCTTCAAAATTCGTGTATAACTCCTCATGCGCAGCCTGGAGTTTTTTTTCCGCTTGTTTCCGTTCAGAAATATCCCGGGCCACAATAACCAGAAACTCTTTATCCTGGACCATGACACGGCTGCTGGAAACCTCTACGGGCAATTTTTCTTTTTTGCACTTCAGCAGGCACTCGCTTACTCCGCTGGCCAATGATGCCAAAAAAGAGGTTTCCGGCGTTTCAACGGCCGGCTCTGCAAACTCAAGATACGAACTAATCCGTGTTTTGGCTGCGCCGGCTGAGCTTTCTACGTCACAATTGCGCGCCGCCGCATTGGCATCAACAATTTGTTCCGTGCCATAATCTACTAAAAAAATCGCTTCCGGTACCTGGTCCAATAGAGAGCGAAACCGCTCCAATTCCACCATCCGCTGCTGCAATTCCGGATAATAGATTTTGCGCACTGAAGATTCGCCGAGACCAATTAACAGTTCGCGGGTAAAATTCCGTTCCTCCGGTATGTCATAACGCCTGTTCATATATGGCCTTCACATCCTTCATCCCCATAGCTCGCGGGTTGGTAGCCATACAGGCATCCTCCAGAGCAGGCTCGATTAATTGTTCAATCAAGACTTCGTCAACGCCCAGGTCACGCAGGGTATTCCGAATACCAATACTCCTGCGGAAGGCTTCAAAGATTTGATGCAGTTTATGCCCAGCCACATCAAGCGGCAAATTCTCCAAGGAAAAACCAAATATTCGCCCAATATTCTGAAATTTTTCCGGACAGGCAGGATAATTAAATTCTATCACCGGTCCAAGAAGGATGGCATTACATTCCCCATGCGCTAGATCCAGAAAACCACCCAAGCTATGCGCCATAGCGTGCGCCGCTCCCAAAATGGCATTCGAAAACGCCAACCCGGCCTGCAGGTTGCCCATCAGCATCTGCGCCCGCCAGCCTAAATCGTGCGGATCTTTCATCACTTCCGGCAAAGCCTGCCGGATGAGGCGGATCGCCTCCATAGCATGCAGGTCCGTAACCGGCGAACTGGCATTGGATACGTACGCTTCAATCGCATGGACCAAAGCATCCATTCCGGAGCAAGCCGTCAAGTAGGGATCCATTGTAACGGAAATTTCGGGATCCAACAAGGCCGCGTCCGGTACTACCGCTTTGCTGACAATCGAAATTTTCGTTTTGCGGGTTTCATGTAAAATAATAGCAAATTGGGATACTTCAGAGGCAGCGCCGCTGGTAGTGGAAATACACAATAAAGGAGGCATCGCTCGGGAAATCCGGTCGACCCCCTCAAAATCCAAAATATGACCGCCGTTAGCAGACACAATGCCGATCCCTTTGGCGCAATCCATCACACTGCCGCCGCCTACAGCAACAATGGCGTTGCAGCGTTCCCGGGCAAATATTTCAGCGCCTTCCATAACTTCTGCCGAACGGGGATTCGGACTGACATTGTCAAATAAGATTGCGGGAACGCCGGCTTCGGCAAGCGATTGCCGAACATCTTCCACCCACGGCGTTTTGTGCCGCAAAACCGTATCGGTAACCAACAATGCTGTACGAGCGCCAAAATTCGCCGCATACCGGCCAGCCAATTTACGCGCGCCAGCTCCAAAGACAAATTCAGGCGCAACAAATTTGTGCAGTTCCAACAACGAAGAGTGCATATTTTTCATCGGCATTGCCTCCTTAACAGGGTAGTAACCGCATTATGCTCTGAAAAAAAACAACGATCCACATTATATATGTAAAAAATTGATTCAACAAAGGACTCGGCAAATCCTGCCCGCCTTCGACATATTATGAAGAACCAACCGTCAGACGGTTCCATCAAAAAAAACATCCTGCTGTAGCTGCCACATCTGATAAAAAAGCCCGTTTTGCCTTAACAAGCCTTCATAGGTTCCACACTCAACAATGCGTCCCTTATCCATCACCAAAATCTCATCCATCTGCTCCAGCGCCGTCAAACGATGCGTAATCAACAACAATGTTTTGTCCCTTGTCATCGTTTCAATTCGCTTCATCACTTCCCGTTCCGCCAGGGGATCGAGCCCGGCGGTCGGCTCATCCAGAACAAGGATCGGCGCATTCTTGACGATAGCCCGGGCAATCAGAACTTTACGCCGCTCGCCGCCGGATAATCCATATCCATTTTCCCCCACGACGGTTTCCAGACCTAACGGCAAACTGCGGACTACAGTCTCGAGTCCGGCCTGTTCGACAGCCGCCCAGACTTCTTCAATCCCGGCGGACGGGCGGGATAATCGGATATTTTCCAACAATGGCGCATGAAAAAGATAGTCATCTTGCATAACAATGCCAATCGCTTCACGTACCGTATCCGGATGGTAACAACGCACTTCCCTCCCGCCCAAGCGAAGAGAACCGGTTTCATATTCCCAAAACCGTGCCAACAGCGAAACCAGGGAACTCTTTCCGGCTCCGCTCGGTCCAACCAAAGCAATCCGTTTACCAGACGGCAAATCGAACGAAAGCCGCCAGAGCGCCGGTTCCCTTTCCGGCCCGTAACGGAATGTCAAATTTTCAACCACAAGGGTACAATCAACCGGTAAATTTTTATCGGTTCCGGTAACGATGCCGTTCGGTTCAGCATCCAAAATAGCGAATAAACGACGCATAGCAGATTGCGATTCATTCCAATAAAAAGCAAGAACAGTGAGCGGCTGCACGGCCTCGAAACTGCTCTGGACGGCTAGTATGACAGCAGCAAAATATACCCCTTCAACCCGTCCGGTTTCCAGTGTTGGAACGATCAGCGTGATTGCCGCGGCAACTGTACACTGTGTCAACAGGCTTCCAGCCGCTTTCGCCCAGGCTTGTTGAACAACCGCCCGGGCTTGCAAGTGCGAGCAATCCGCCACTGCCATATTTACCCGCTGCAATTGCCGGCCTGTTTCATTAAACGCCAGTAAATCCCGCAGGCCTAATAAACTATCCGCCAACAGTATTGTCAATTTTTCGCGCGACTGCGACCAATTGCGGCCCGTTTTCCGTCCCGCACGCTGTAAACAATACGGCAGGATCAGGCCGGAGCAAACAAACACGGCCAACAGAAGGATTGCCAAATCCATGGCAATCTTGGAAACAACGATCATCATGCCGGTCAATACGAATACGGCAACTAAGGGTGGCAGCAACACCTTGAGATAAAAATGCTGCAGCGTTTCAATGTCATTCATGATGCGGTTAAACAGTTCGCCCCGGCGAAATCCGCCGGCAGCAACTGGCACCAGCGGTTCCAACGCGCTGTAAACTGCAATACGGATACGGGACAACAACCGGAACGTCGCGTCATGGGAGGTAAACCGTTCCAAGTAGCGGGCTATCGCCCGTAACAGTCCGACAAAACGCACCCCGGCGATCGCCGGCGATAAAGTCCCCAGCGGCGGGTACAAAGCGGCAGCCGAAATCAGATAAGCGGCTGCTGCCATAAGGCCGATATTGCCGATGACGGCCAGCAATGCGAATAACCAGGCGGCCAGCATTGGCAGCCATGCCGGTGCGAATAAAGTAAGCAATCGCCAATAATTTCTCATGCCGACCCCCGGAACGCAGCGGTCATACGATAGTACAACCCCTGTTTTTCAACCAGTTCTACATGGTTGCCGGTTTCCACAATCGTTCCCTGATCCAGCACAAGAATCCGGTCAGCCCGGCTGGCGGTACTCAAACGGTGGGCGATCGTCAAAACGGTTTTACCGGCCATCAACCGCAGGACCGCTTCTTTGATGATTTCTTCATTATACGGATCGAGCGCCGTCATTGCTTCATCCAGAATCAAAAAAGGCGCCTGGCGGTAAAACGCCCGGGCAATAGCAATCCGCTGCTTTTCTCCGCCACTCAGCCCAACTCCCCCTTCACCGATCACTGTGTCGTAGCCATTCGGCAAACAGGTGATAAATTCATGCGCTCCGGCCTGGCGGGCAGCCTCCTCCATCTTTTCCGTCCCCCCGGCCAGGCCAAAGCGGATATTTTCTCCGACCGTTCCCTGAAACAAATGAGGAAACTGCGGTACATACGCAACGTGGCGTAACCAATCGGTTCTATTTATCGATTGCAGCTTCTGTCCGTTAATCGATATTTTCCCACCATCCAAAGGAATAAAACCAAGCAGCAAATCCACAATTGTGCTTTTTCCCGCCCCACTGGGTCCGACTAAAGCGATCCGTTCCCCTGCTGCGATCTGAAAAGAAACGGTTCGCAACACGGGAGTCTGTTCTTTGCGATACGAAAAAGTAACTTGTTCAAACGCCACCGAAATACGGTCCGTACGCGGAAATGGTTGCGCATCTTTGGTTTCCGGCAGATGGCCCGCGACGGCCAATACGGCAAAAATCCGTTCTGCCGCCGTCCGGCCGGATAATCCGGCATGAAAGTGGGTTCCCAGCATTCTTAGCGGCAAATAATATTCGGGTGCCAGCAGTAATATAAAAAAAGCCTGGCCGAACGTAAGCCCGCCATAATACAGCTTCAGAGCAACAACTACGGCGACAACGGCAGTACTTAACATCGACACCAGTTCCAAAACGAAGGCCGACAAAAAAGCAACCTTCAACACCCGCAGCGTGGAATCACGGAATTGCTCACTGAGCCGGGCAATCACCGCCACTTGTTCTTTGCTGCGGTTGAATACTTTTAACGTAGTTAATCCTTGCAAGACATCAAAAAAGTGCCCGCCCAGCATGCTCTGTACACCCCACTGCCGGCGGTGCAGGTTCATCGCCCACCGGCCAATTAGAACCATGAATAGAGGGATCAACGGAGCCGTAAACAGCATAATCAGAACCACTACCGGGTCCAACGAAAAAACAACTGCCAGGATCAACGGCGGCACCAAGAAGGCAGATGACAACTGCGGCACATAACGGGAAAAATAAGCATCCAAGCTTTCCACGCCCTCGGTCAGCGTGTGGATTAATTCCCCACTCCGCTCCCTCTCTGTATAGACAGGACCAAGGGCAAACAATTGCTTGAGCAGGTGTTGCCGCAAATGGTCCTTTACCTTCCCCGCCAAGCTGCCCCCGACAACCTCGCCCTGCCAAAGAAAAATAGCTCTGGCCAATGCGGCCGCCAGGAAAAAAAGGATCGGGGCAGTCAACCGGCTCATTCCGGCACCGTCCAAAAAAGCGCCATCTACAATATCCGCAAGAACTTTCGCTTGAACGACTGCCGCCAAGCCGCCGGCCAACCCGATACCGGCGAGGCTGAAGGTTAACAGCATATTCTTGCGAAGTTCATTGTGTAAAAGCGTAGACTTCATTCTAACCTCCAGGTAATATAGAAGTCTGTTGTTTGCACAACAGACTTCCTTTTTCAACAGCTTTCTTAGTATTCGAGGTGCTTACTATCCACCCGTTTCCTGAATACCCAATACGACCAACCCTGGTACATTAAAATTACCGGCACAAACACCGCAGCGCCGATCGTCATCAGCTTCAGCGTATATTGGCTGGAAGAAGCATTGTAGATAGTCAGGCTCCAGGCCGGATTCAAACTGGATACGATCAAGCGGGGGAATAATCCCCAGAACAAAGCCACAGTAAGCAAAATAATCGACGCGCTGCTGGCCGCAAACGCCCAACCGATACGGGACCGGACGGCAAATAGGTGGGAAAGAAGAAACGCCACCGCCGCCAGCCATAATGTGATCCCCGCGCCAGGAGTGCGGAATAAATCCGTATTGGTGTATGTGAGAGCGATCAGCCCTAAACAAGCTGCCGCCGCCACGGCACCTACCCGCAGCGCTGCCTTGCGCGCACGACCGGCCAATTCTTTTTCCGTCTTGAGCCCCAGATACAAAGCGCCATGAAAAACGAACACCAGCACGAATACAATACCGCCCAGCAACGTATACGGACTGAGCAAGTCAAAAAAAGTACCCACATACTGCATCGCAGCATTGACCGGCACACCCTTGAGCAGATTGGTTACCGCCACACCCCACAACAAGGCGGGAAGCAAGCTGCCAATGCAAATCAACCGGTCACCGGTTGTGCGCCAAATAGAAAGCTCCTCCTTGCTGCGAAACTCCACGGATACCCCACGGAAAATCAACGCCAGAAGCATAAGAAGCAAGGCGAAATAAAAGCCGCTGAATAGCGTGGCGTACACATGCGGAAAGGCTGCAAACATTGCCCCGCCGGCCGTGATCATCCATACTTCATTTCCTTCCCAAACCGGCCCGATCGTATTAATGATCATCCGCCGTTCCACATCATTTTTTCCTAAAAACGGCAGAAGAATGCCGACGCCGTAATCGAAGCCCTCCAGCAAAAAGAACCCGGAAAACAACACGGTTAACAATATGAACCAAATGACATTCAGTTCCATAACGTCGCCCCCTTCGCAGGTACGGCTGAACCATCCGGCCTTTTTTCGCCCGGGCCGAGACGGGCAAATTTAACAAACAAATAAATACCGGCCATGGCAATAATTCCGTATACTATAGTAAACCCGGTCAACGATGTCCAAATCGCCGCTGCCGGCACCAACGGCGATACCGCCTGATCGACTCGTTGCAAGCCAAAAACAATCCAAGGCTGCCGGCCCATTTCCGTCACAATCCAGCCGGTTGAATTGGCAATATAAGGAACAGGCAGGGTCCACAAAACGGCTTTCAGGAGCAGCGGATAGGACTCCAACCGCCCTGTTTTCAGTAAATAGGCGCTGGCAAACGTAATCAGCAACAACCACATCCCGGCAAACACCATAATCCGAAAACTCCAAAATACCGGTACAACATCCGGAATATAATTGCCGGGTCCATGTTGCGCCACGTAATGCGACTGGATGTCTTTGATCCCTTTTACTTCTCCGCTGAACGAATTATAGACCAAAAAAGATAATACATTAGGCACGCCCAGTTCCACCGTATTCGTTTGGTTTTGCTGGTCAATCGCCGCCACTAAGGCAAATGGCGCCGGATTGGCAGTCTCCCATAACGCTTCCATCGCTGCCAGCTTCATCGGCTGAACTCCAGCGACAAACTGCGCTTGACGATGCCCGGTCCCTGCCACCAATAAACTGGCTGCTAACGCACAAATTAAGCCATAGCGAAAAGAAGGCCGGAAAAAATCCAACTGGCTGCCGCGCAGCAAATGATACGCGCTGATGGACATAACAAAGATGCCCCCTGTGACCAAGCCAGCCAAGAGGACATGCGGATACTGATTGAGCACATAAGAGTTCGTCAATACGGCGGTAAAATCATTCAATTCCGCCCGCCCGTTGCGCAAAACATAGCCAACCGGCTGCTGCATAAAGGAATTTGCAATAAGGATCCACAGGGAAGAGATATTCGCCCCAACAGCTACAACCCAAATCGTCACCGCATGCAGCTTGGGCGACAGCCGTTCCCAGCCAAAAATCCATAACCCAATAAAGACCGATTCCAGGTAAAAGGCCGTGAGCGCTTCCAAGGCCAGAGGAACGCCAAAAATATCGCCCATAAACCGGGAGTATTCCGACCAGTTCATGCCGAACTGGAATTCCTGTACCAGACCGGTGGCAACCCCCAGGGAAAAGTTAATCAAAAACAGCTTACCCCAAAATTTGGCCATTTTCTTGTATAGTACATTTCCGGTCCGGACATAGTTTGTTTCCATGAAGGCTACGAGGATCGACAAGCCTAACGTAAGCGGTACAAGCAGGAAATGATAGGTAGATGTAAGTGCAAACTGCCAGCGTGCCAACAATAACTCTTCCATAAAACCCCTCCTTGTGCAGACGGATAATATCCAACGCTCCGACTCATCTCGTTAACAGCCTGTAAACTTCGTTAACAGGCTGTAAGACTCGAACTAAATTCGCGCTAAGGGTTCACACGGGCTACAAGCCCTTCGAACCCAAGGCTCATTCATGACGCTTGACCTCCGCTTATGGATATGTATCCGTCTGTCCGTTTATTAGAATCATCCGTTTACCCGAAAAATTAAACTCTTACTCACCCTTTGCGGCCATGGTACAGACACCACGGTTCCTCGGCCATATAATCGCCATCATGGTAATAGGCAGCCCGAGCCCGGCAGCCGCCGCAAATCTGCTTGAATTCGCAACTGCCGCATCCGCCTTTGTAGTCCAGCGTACGCAGTGTCTTGAACACTTCATGGTTACGCCAGATTTCATCAAACGGTGTCTCCCTCACATCGCCTAAGGGAATATTCAGATACGCACAGGGCTGTACCTGCCCCTTCGGGCTGATGATGCAATACGAAGTTCCCGCCAGGCAGCCGCGGCCAAAACGCGTTTTCATTCCCATCTGTTTCGCAATCCGCATAAACTGGGGAGCGCAGGTAGGTTTTAATTCAATGGAAACTCCCTGCTGTTTTTTCATAATGCGGGTCAGCGTATCCTCGTAGGCCTGCGCCCGCAAGGACTCCGCCTCAATGGAAACCGCCCGGCCGGTTGGCACCAGAAAGAAAAAATGATGGGCGACTGCGCCTTCCTGCACCGCAAAATCGGTAATGCTCTCAATTTCCGCTGCGTTCCAATCCATAATCGTCGTATGGATCTGGAACGGCAGTCCGGCTGCACGGCAATTGCGCATGCCCCGCACCGCACCCTCCCAGGCGTCCGGAAAACGCCGGAATTCATTATGTTTCTTGGCATCCAGCGAATCCAGCGATATCCCCATTCCCATAGCGCCGGCTTCTTTCAACTTCTGCGCCATTTCCAAAGTAATCAACGTTCCGTTGGTGCCGAAAACCGGCCGCAAGCCCAAAGTGGACGCGTAGCGGACCAATTCAACAATATCCGGCCGCATCAACGGCTCGCCGCCGCTGAAAATCATAATTTTAAAACCGGCTTTGGCGATCTGCCCCAATAACGTTTTCGCTTCTTCCGTATTCAGTTCCTCATCCGCTTTACAGCCGGCATCGCGGTAACAATGGTCGCAGTACATGTTGCAAGCGTTGGTGGTATTCCAGGAAACAATCATGAATAGATCTTCCTTTCCAAGTACAATTCATTCAAGATACTGCCTAAAGGGACAAGGGGACAGGTTCTTCGTCCCACGCTTTTTTGTGGAACAAGGAACCTGTCCCTTGTCCCATATTTCAATAAAGGAACTACACGATCCCGATTTCTTCGTCGGTCAAATAACAGGCTGGGTCCGACTCCCAAAAATCACCGGTCATCGCCTCGGCCCGGGTGCGGAAATTGCCGTTGCACTGGTTCAAATAACGGCAAATGGCGCAGCGGCCTTTCAGCAAGGATTTTCGGTCTTTCAGCCCGGCCAGGATCGGATTGCTTAAATCAGTCCAGATATCCTTGAACTTGCGCTCTCGCACATTGCCGAAGGTATGATGCTGGGTAAATTGATCCGGATGGACAAATCCCTGGGGATCGACTTCGGCAAATGCAATCCCGGAGCGATTGCCCCCGTTCATGGAAATCAGCGCTTTGATTTTTTCCGCCAACTCGATATTTTGTTCCTGCAGAGCCTTAATATACAAATAGACACCGTCGCAATGATTGTCGACGGTCAAAATTTCTTTTGCTAGGCCGCGCTCTTCAAAATCCCGCGTCCGGTGGATAATAATATCCATCGCCTGACGGGATTCGGCCGGCGTTACATCTTCGTCCATCATTTGATTGCCGCGCCCGGAATATACCAAATGATAAAAACAAACGCGGTCAATATTTTCCGCTTCAATGAAATCAAATATACGGTCCAGTTCCTGCAGATTGTGCCGGTTGATCGTAAACCGCAGCCCGACGCGCTGGCCAACGGCCACACAATTTTGGATGCCCTGCATCGCGGCCTGGAAGGCTCCTTCCATACCGCGGAACCGGTCATTGACTTCCCGCAAACCATCCAGCGAAATCCCGACATACCCGACACCAATCTCTTTGATCCGCCGCGCCGTTTCCGGCGTGATCAGCGTGCCGTTTGTCGACAGGGTCGGTCGAATGCCCTTGCTGGCTGCATGGGCCGCCAGTTCAAAAAAATCCTTGCGGATTAATGGCTCCCCGCCAGAAAACAACAAAACAGGTACTTTGAAATCCGCCAAATCATCGATAAACTGCTTCGCTTCTTCCGTCGTCAGCTCCCCTTGATATTGCTGCGCGTCCGAATCCATATAACAATGGCGGCAGTGCAAATTACACGTCCTGGTAGAATTCCAAACAACAACCGGACCGGCTCCGGCTCCAACCCCATGCCGCGCGCTTTTCGCATCCTGGTTATAGCGCAATGAATCGCCGAAATACTCGGTTGAAAACAATAATTTCGTAACACTAATCACGTAATCGTCCACCCTATCCGCAAATAATATCCAGGAGACCGTTCTTGCAAGCGGCTCCCTCCATACCTATTCAAAAACCGAGCGTTCTCTATATTTCAAAATATTTGCTCTTTACGTCATTCTACCATGCTGGTAACAACTGGTCAATGCAGATAAAAGTACCAAAAAAAGGATCCGCCCGCTTAAACCAAACTGGTTAGGCGGGCGGAAATTATTATGAGTAACAATTTTTAAGAACACTCATTCACACTGCACAAAAGGTGGCGGTAATTTTCTAAAGCCTGCTGGGCAACAGTCTGTCGGTATTTGTTTACATCCTGCAGATTTGCTTGCAATAGATCGACGATATTGGCATCGAGAGCCTTATCCTTCGCCATTTCGATGATAATTTCCATCGCTTTGGGGAGCTGCATTCCCCGCCGGTAAGGGCGGTCTTCCGTAAGAGCGGAAAAAACATCAGCAACCGCCATAATTCGCGATCCCAAAGGAAGGTCGTCACCCTTTAAATGAAATGGATAGCCGCTGCCGTCTATTTTTTCATGGTGCAAAGAGCCCCAAATATTTACGGTTTCTAAGATCGGGATTTTCTGCAAGGTCCGAAACCCAAAATAGCTATGGGCGCGCATTGTATCCCACTCGTCCTCTGATAATTTCCCCGTTTTTTCTAAAATCTCGGATGGGATCGCCAACTTCCCAAGATCATGCAAATGACCGGCAATGCGCATTAAACGGAGTTCTTCTTTTGAAAAACCTGCCATCGTTGCGATTTTTTCAGCACAAGCGGCAACTCCGGAAGAATGGGTGGCT
>CAYUNV010000011.1:20256-28068 GCA_964446265.1 uncultured Negativicutes bacterium
AACAAGGTTGTTAACCCTTGCAAAACGTCTTCATCAAGGCCAACCGAATCCATTTCGACCATTGGACGCAATGGTTCAGTCGGAATAGCAGCCGTTGCATCCAGCCAAAAATGTTCTCGCCCGGCAAGGTTTCCCAGCGCTTCTACAAGTTCCGGCTGAAACCAACTCCCTGACAATTGTTTTATATTATCGTATATCTTTTTTCCTTCTCGCAAAACTGCGGATTGTTCGGGAAGCAAAACAGCGACCCGATCGGCGAGATGAATAATATGGCTTTCCAGCGAAACCGGCGCATTGTTAAAATAACCGCCTCGCCCCTCTTCCCAGCGAACATGATGGTATCGTACAATATCGGCTACTTGTGAAAACGGCTCAAATTCCCGCAGCAATTGATAGCCAACTTCCGTATGTCGGTGAGGATCGATGATGTCAAAATTCAATGCACCAAGTCGTTCTTGCAAAGAAAGTGCCCCAATATCGTGAAAAATGCCGGCCAATATTAGATTCTTTCGCTGGCTGAGTGATAAATTCAGCTCAACCCCCAAAAAATAGGCAATATACGCAACTTTTCGATGGTGGTTCATGACCTTCGGGCTGACCAGATCGATAGCATCCGCCAAGGGCAAAACAATATTCAACAATGATGTAATTGGCTTTCTAAACATAGATCCTCTTAAATTCCCAAATCTTCCCCATCGAGAAGTCTTTTCATGTTCTTCATCGGACACATTTCGCCGCACATCGTACAGGTACCCTCTTCGGTTGGTTTCGAAGATTCCCGGTATTTCCGGGCTTTTTCCGGATCAATTGCCAACTCGATCATTTTCGGGAAATCGACATCCGCTCTGGCAGCGCTCATCTGGTTATCCCAGTCGCGCGCGCCGGGCAGTCCTTTGGCGATATCGGCAGCATGAGCCGCAATCCGGGATGCGATGATCCCTTCTTTCATATCGTCCAAATCCGGCAGGCGAAGATGTTCGGCCGGCGTAACATAGCACAGGAAGTCAGCGCCGTTTGATGCGGCAATCGCGCCGCCGATGGCGCTCGTAATGTGGTCATAACCAGGCGCAATATCCGTTACCAACGGTCCAAGAACATAGAATGGCGCCCCGTGGCACAATTTTTTCTCCAGCAGCATATTCGCGGCAATTTCATTCAATGCCATATGCCCGGGACCCTCAATCATCACCTGGACGTTTCTCGCCCAGGCCCGCTTCGTCAATTCACCCAGGGTGATTAATTCTTCAATTTGAGAGGCATCGGTCGAATCATTGATCGAACCAGGCCGGCAGGCATCGCCCAAACTGATCGTGACATCATATTTTTCACAGATGTCCAACAGACGGTCATAGTATTCATAAAAAGGATTTTCTTGCTTGTTCATTTCCATCCAGGCGAATAAAATCGACCCACCGCGGGAAACAATATGGGTCAGCCGTTGATTATTTCTCAACCGTTGGGCAGTCGCCAAGTTCATGCCGCAGTGAATGGTCATAAAATCAACGCCATCCTGGGCATGCCGCTCAACCACGGAAAAAAACTCGTCAGCGGTAATGCTCTTGAGGCTTTTACCCAACATACCAATTGCATCGTACATCGGAACAGTACCAATCATAGCGGTCGACATGGAAAGCAGCTTGGTCCGGAATTCCTGGGTTTTGCCGTAGCAACTGAGATCCATGATTGCTTCCGCCTTCAGCTCTATGGCCTTTTGGGCCTTCTGCAGCTCCAAATCGATGTCAAAGCTATCTTTCGAAACACCCAGGTTCACATTGATCTTCGTCCGCAAACCTTGCCCTACGCCTTCCGGATCGAGTGTTTTATGGTTTTTGTTGGCCGGAATCACTACTTTTCCTTCCGCAATCAACGCACGGAGTTTTTCAACCCCCACTTTTTCCTTAGCGGCAACAATCCGCATTTCGTTGGTAACAATTCCTTTTTTGGCCGCATCCATTTGCGTTGTATACATGATGCACCTCATCCTTTCATTTCTGTTCCTTTTATCCTGCGCAACTTAGAACTCTTTGCTTCGTGAAACAAAAGAAGCCTGCCCAACTACCGGCAAGCCTTCTATTTATCAGGAGCTTCCCTACGGTGGTATTAACCACATCAGGTTCAAGGGTTGGATGGACATCCTCTCAGCATATTGCACCCCCAGCCATGGTTCCGTTATTTAATTAACAACTGCATTTTATCACAATCCGCAACGATTGGAAAGAAATTTTTAGTCAAACATGGACTTGACAAAATATTTTTTCAAGAGTATGGTAAAAAAGAATTCCATATTGCAATTACCAAGGGAGCTCATGTTATGGGCTGAGAGTGACGCTGGGAGCGTCTGACCTTTTGACCTGATCGGCATAATGGCCGCGTAGGAAGGGGATTTTTTTCGTGCACCTGTCCTAACGCAGGTGCACTTTTATTTCGTTAACAGCCTGTTATCCCCGATCTTACAGTTCGGGGATAACAGGCTATAAAACTCAAAGTAAGTTCGCTCTAAGGGTTGGGATGGTCTATAGCCCTCCCAACCCAAGGCTCACTTATATTTTTTCAAAATAAGCCAAAAGGAGGTGACTCTTTTGCAGATAAAAATCAACGGAAAAATAGCCGACGTGCCGGAAAACAATACCTTAATGGATTTAATTACGCTGAAAAAATTGAACCCATCAGCCATCGTGGTTGAGCACAATCGAACCATTGTCCCCGCGCCCGAATGGCCGGCCACTGTACTGCAGCTTGACGATGCTGTCGAAATTTTAACATTTGTTGGAGGAGGTTAATAAACTATGCATAATGACGTTTTTAAAATCGGTGGTCAGGAATTGACCAGCCGCCTGTTTCTCGGAACAGGCAAGTATGGCAACAACAAAATCATCCCGCAGGTCGTAGAGGCTTCCGGCGCCCAGGTCGTGACCGTTGCCTTACGGCGCGTCGATCCCGATCAGCCTGCGGAAAATATTGCAGCTTTTGTACCGAAGCAATGCGTGTTGATGCCGAATACATCCGGCGCCCGCAATGCCGAAGAAGCCATCCGGATTGCCCGTCTGGCCAAGGCAGCCGGCTGCGGCAACTGGGTCAAAATCGAAGTCATTGCCGACAACCGTTATTTGCTGCCAGACAACTACGAAACGATCAAGGCAACGGAAGTATTGGCGGCGGAAGGGTTTGTCGTCCTCCCCTATATGAGTCCCGATTTGGCCTCTGCCAAACGCTTGGCAGAGGCCGGCGCTGCCGCGATCATGCCGCTTGGCGCGCCGATTGGCAGCAACCGCGGTCTGAAAACCAAGGAACTAATCAAAATCTTGATTGAAGAAATCGCCCTGCCAATTATCGTTGACGCCGGGATCGGCAAACCATCGGAAGCCGCCGAAGCCATGGAGATGGGCGCTTCCGCCGTGTTGGTCAATACTGCCGTAGCCATTGCCAACGACCCGGTTGCTATGGCCCGCGCTTTCGGACTGGCCGTTTCGGCTGGACGGACAGCCTTTCTCGCCGGTCCGGGCGCAGTGCAGGAATACGCCAGCGCTTCTTCGCCTTTGACCGGATTTTTGCAGGATTAACGAAAAAGTGAGATGACAAACATGAGCTTTTTAGCCGAATTACAAAACTATCGTGATTTTGATTTTACTGCTTTTTTCTCCCGGATTCAGGACCGGGATATCGACGCCTGCCTCAACAAAGACCGACTGACAGCCACGGATTTTCTCACGCTTCTTTCGCCGAAAGCCGAAAACCACCTGGAAGCCATGGCGCAAAAAGCACACCGGGCTACGCTGCAGCATTTTGGCAAAACGGTTCTCTTATTCACGCCAATCTATTTGGCCAATTATTGCACGAACCAATGCGTTTACTGCGGTTTTAATATTACGAATCAATTGGACCGCAAGAAGATGTCCATAGAGGAATTGGAAGTCGAAGCCCGTATCATTGCCAAAACCGGCTTGAAACACATCATTATTCTGACCGGGGATTCCCGGGAATATTCGCCGGTGTCTTACATCTGCGAGAGTGTAAACGTGCTGAAAAAATACTTTAGTTCGATCATGGTCGAAGTATATTCCCTGACGGAAGAAGAATATCGGGAACTGGTAACCGCCGGTATTGACGGCGTCACCATGTTCCAGGAAGTATACGACGCCGGGATCTACTCTGAACTCCATTTGGCAGGGCCCAAACGCAACTATCCATTCCGCTTGGAAGCTCCGGAACGGGCCGGAGCGGCCGGCTGCAGGGCTTTAAACGTCGGCGCCCTGCTTGGCTTAAACAACTGGCGAAAGGAAGCTTTCTTGACCGGTTTGCATGCCGCTTATTTGCAGCAAAAATTCCCTGATGCCGAAATCAGCGTATCCACACCCCGGATGCGCCCACACCTGGGCGGTTTTCCGCCAAAAGTGATTGTTACCGACAGCAATATCGTTCAATACACCATCGCTTTGCGTTTATTTATGCCTCGCTGCGGTATCACCTTGTCCTCACGGGAAACGCCGAAAATGCGCGATCATTTGATCAAACTCGGTGTTACCAAACTGTCGGCAGGAGCCTGTACGGCAGTCGGCGGCCGCTCTCACCCGGAAGAAACCGGCCAGTTTGACATTTCTGATGACCGCAGTGTGGCTGAAATGGCCGCGATGCTGTACGAACAAGGCTACCAACCGGTCTTCAAAGATTGGCAATTGCTCGTTTAAGGGGAGATATGGCCATGAACAAACCTTTTTTTCACCAGGCATTGTTGAAATACTGGACTTCGGAACAGCTTGCCCTTATTGAGCAAACTACGATCGGCATCGCCGGCGCGGGCGGATTGGGATCAAACTGCGCCCAGTTATTGGTCCGCAGCGGATTTTGCCGGTTTACCATTGTCGATTTTGATGTTGTAGAGCCGAGTAATTTGAACCGCCAGTTTTTCTTTACCAGCCAGATTGGGATGACAAAAGTGTCTGCCTTGGTTGAAAACTTAAAGGGCATTAATCCGGATATCCGGATTGATGCCCTGCAACACAAACTAGATCGAATAAACAGCACTACAACATTTGCCCATTGCGATATTATTATTGAGGCCTTTGACCGTCCGGAGTACAAAAAAATGCTGGTCGAAACCTTCCTCCCAACCGGCAAATTGATCATATCCGCCTCCGGCCTTGCCGGCTGGGGCGACAGCGACCGGATACAAGTGCACAAAATCAAAGAAAATTTTTATATAGTCGGAGATCTTGTGACCGGCATTAATGAGCAGCCGCCGGTAGCGCCTTGCGTGCAAATTGCGGCGGCCAAACAAGCCGACCTCGTCCTTGAATATGTACTGGGAGTGTGTTGAAAAAGTTCCAGATGCAAAGAGCAAAACCTGCAACTACAAACGGATAATTATCCAAAAGCGGAGGTCAAGCGATATGAATGAGCCTTGGGTTCGAGGGGCTTGTAGCCCGTGCGAACCCTTAGGACGAATTTAATTCGAGTCTTACAGCCTGTTAACAAAGTTTACAGGCTGTTAACGAGATGAATCGAAGCGTTGGATATTATCCGTTTGTGCGTAGAAATTACAAAATGGAAGGAGCAAACCAAGATGAATTACAGACCTGGTATGGCCAATTTCCTGGCAACTGATCTCTACGGGTTGACGGCCAGTGAATTTTCCCGCGGCCGCAGTAACCCGGAGACAGCAGCCTTAATGATTGAAGCCGGCATCAAAGTCATTCAATACCGGGAAAAGGAATTAACGCTTCGCCGCATGTATGAGGAATGCTTGGCGATACGAGAGATGACCAGAAAAGCCGGGGTCACTTTCATCGTAAACGACCACATCGATATCGCCTTATTGGTGGAGGCGGATGGCGTTCATATCGGCCAGGATGACCTGCCGCCGGAACAGGTGCGAAAACTGATTGGCGAGAACCTGATCCTCGGTTTATCGACCCATTCCCCCGAGCAGGCGCAAGCCGCCGTCCAATGCGGCGTAGTCGATTATATCGGCGTTGGGCCGATTTTTTCCACGCAGACGAAAAAACATGTCTGCGCACCAGTCGGGCTTAATTACCTTGATTATGTTGTTCAGAATATTTCCCTGCCATTTGTCGCAATCGGCGGCATCAAAGCCCACAATATTGCCGAAGTAAAAAAACACGGCTTCCATACGATCGCGCTGGTCAGCGAAATCGTCGGCGCCGTGGATATCCCTTTGAAAGTAACCGAAATTCGGGAATTATTAAACCCCGTTACGCTTTAGCAGCCTGAAAACCACGTTCCAGATCGGCAATCAAATCGGCTGCATCTTCTAGGCCCAGCGACAGACGGATCATGTCTTCGCTCACTCCGGCCTGTATGAGCTGTTCAGCACTCAATTGGGAATGGGTCGTACTGGCCGGATGGATAACCAGGGATTTTGCATCACCTACATTGGCCAAAAGCGAGAACAATTGGAGCCCGTCAATGAATTTTTTACCGGCCGCCCGGCCGCCTTTGATCCCAAAAGTGAAGATGGCCCCTGCACCTTTCGGCAGATATTTTTTCGCCAAATCGTGGTTTGGATGGCTTTCCAATCCGGGATAGCTTACCCAGGCAACCTGTTCATGCGCCTCCAAGAATTTCGCGATGGCCAGCCCGTTTTCACTGTGGCGCTGCATCCGCAAATGAAGCGTTTCCAAACCTTGCAGGAATAAAAAGCTGTTGAACGGACTCAGGCAAGCCCCGAGATCCCGCAAAACTTGCACCCTTAGACGCAATATGAAAGCAATCGGTCCAACGGCTTCCGTATAACGGATGTCGTGATAGCTCGGATCCGGTTCACTGAGCGAAGGGAATTTCCCATTTCCCCAGTCGAATTTGCCGCCGTCCACCACTAATCCGCCCATGGAAGTTCCATGGCCGCCGATAAATTTGGTCGCAGAATGGATGACAATATCCGCGCCGTGTTCAAATGGCCGGCACAAATACGGGGTGGCAAAGGTGCTGTCAATAATGAGCGGCAGGCCATGGCTATGGGCAATCGCCGCCACTTTTTCAATATCCAAAACATCAATCTTGGGATTGCCGATGATTTCGGCATACAATGCTTTTGTTTTGGGCGTAATGGCTTTGGCAAAGTTTTCCGGATCACTGGAGTCCACAAACGTAGTATGGATCCCCAGCTTCGGCAGCGTATAGGCAAACATATTATAGGTGCCGCCATACAACGTCGAGGAACTGACAATTTCGTCCCCGGCACTGGCAATATTGAAGATCGTTGCGCTAATCGCCGCATGGCCGGAAGAAAACGCCAGAGCGCCTACGCCACCCTCCAGGGCGGCAATGCGTTTTTCCAGCACATCGGTCGTTGGATTCATAATCCGGGTATAAATGTTCCCCGATTCTTTTAATGCGAAAAGATCCGCCGCATGATCACTGTCCTCAAAAACATAAGCAGTCGTTTGGTAAATCGGCACAGTCCTTGAGCCGGTTGTCGGATCTACTTCTTGCCCAGCATGTACGGCCAACGTATCAAAACGTAAATTTTCCGGTATTCCCATGTGTCATTTCCCCTCTCAAAATAGGTATTTTAAAAAACAAAACTTCTTCCCAGAGGAAAGAAGTCGCTCAACGAGTTCTTCCTCTCATCTTCCAGGAACATTCCTGCTGGATTTAGCACCACTGCATTGCTGCCGGTTGCCGGGTGTCATCGGGCCAGTCCCTCGACCACTCTGGATAAGAGTTCATGCTGAATATAAGGTTGTTGAAGCAATAGTACCGCATCGCAGCGCCGCTTGTCAATACTTTTTTGTATAGTTTACCTTCTCTATTTTAACAAAGGCGCCGCAAATCAGCTACGGTTAGCAAAAGCGA
>CAYUNV010000012.1:0-20251 GCA_964446265.1 uncultured Negativicutes bacterium
GAGCGCGGTAAAGCTAATTCATTATGGCTGTTTGGCTTGTTTATCGGGCCGGCGCTGGCAATGCCGTTTTTCACTTGGGTGATCAAGAGTTTTGGCTGGCGTCCGAGCTTCTTTATTTTGGCGGTGGTAGGATTAATTCCCTTGGTTTTGATATGGATGTTCACCCGCGATTTTCCTCATCAATCCAAAAACGTCAATTCCGCTGAATTGGAATATATCGAAAACGGAATGAAAGAAGAACGAGAAGCGGAAGCGCAAACGGGCAAAGTTTCTGTTTGGGATAATATAAAATTGTTTATCAGTGATTACCGTTTTTGGCTGGTGACCATCTATTATGCTTGTAATGCTTCGATCTGGTGGGGTTCTATGGCCTGGCTGCCTTCGTATTTAAAAGTCAGCCGCGGCTTTAGCTGGGCTGAGATGGGCGCTCTGTCCTCCCTGCCGTATATTTTAGGTATGATCAGTGTTCTGATTTGCGGCTGGTGGACGGATAAAGTTGGCCGACGGGCGCCTTTTTCGGCGGCTTCCATGTTTGGTGCGGCTGTCTTTGTGTACTTTGGCGCTCATGCGCCGGATAATATGACGGCGGCGATTTGCATATCGTTGGGGATTGCTTCGTTAGGCATTGGCCAACCGGCGAACTGGTCGTTGCTGCAGCAAATTGTGCCCGGTAAGGCGATTGGCACGGGAGCCGGAGTAATGAATGGGATTGCCAATGGCGCGGCGGCGTTGGCGCCGCTCGTTATCGGCTTTTTAATTAGTTCAACCGGCAGTTATATCGGCGGACTGATGTATCTTGTTTTCCTGGGCGCTTTGGGCTGCCTAGGCATGCTGATTTTGGTCGTTAAAAAATATTAAACGTTTTTCCGGGAAATAAATAAACTCAGTCGAGTAAATAGCAGCGATTTTCAACGAAAATGGAGGAATTGTATGAAGCGAATTTTGGCGATCAATCCTGGCGCCACATCAACGAAAATTGCCGTGTTTGACGGCGAAGAGAATATTTTTGAAAAAACATTGGAACATCATGGGGCGGAGATGAGCCGGTTTGCCAAGGTGTTTGACCAATATCCGTACCGGTTGGAAATCATCCTGGCTGCGCTTGCGGAAGCTGCCATCCCATTAGAAACGTTCGCTGCGATTGTCGCGCGGGGCGGGTTGCTGAAATCGTTGCCTGGTGGAACTTTTGCAATCAATGCACAAATGGTGGAGGATCTGAAAAAAGCGGAGCGCGGAGAGCACGCTTCGAACCTGGGCGCGGCGATTGCCTACACGTTATCCCAGCGATTGGGAATTCCCTCGTATATTGTCGATCCGGTATCGGTTGATGAATTGGAGCCGGTTGCCCGGGTTTCCGGCTTGCCGGAATTGCCAAGGATCAGTTTGTCCCATGCGCTCAACTCCAAAGCAGTAGCCCGCAGTACGGCCAAGGATATGGGAAAACACTACGAGGATGTGGACCTGATTACTGTTCATTTGGGAACCGGGGTAACGGTTGCGGCCCATAAACACGGAAAAATGATTGATGTCAACAATGCCCAGGATGACGGACCGTTTTCGCCCGACCGCTGCGGCGGATTGCCGGCCAGCCAATTGGTGAAACTGTGTTTTTCCGGCAAGTATGATTTCAATCAACTCCGGCGCAGGATCAACGGCGAAGGCGGGATGTTTGCCTATCTCGGCACGAAAGATGTCCGGGAAGCTGAACGGAGGGCCAATGAAGGCGATGAGCAGGCGAACCTGGTTTTAGATGCTTTGGCTTACCAGACCGCAAAAGAAATTGGCGCGATGGCAGTCGTGTTGGACGGCCATGTGGACCGGATTATTATCACTGGCGGGATTGCCCGTTCTGAACGGATTACTGGGGCGATATCTTCTAAGGTGCAATTTCTTGCTCCGGTTGTCCTTGTCCCGGGAGAAGAGGAACTGCAATCGTTGGCTGCCGGAGCGCTGCGCGTTTTGCTGGGCGAAGAAGCAGCAAAGATTTATGCATAAGATTGATCAATGAAATACAGTAACAAACATAGGGGGATCAAGAGTGAAAAAACTATTAACGGGAAATGAAGCAATCGCACAAGGAGCCTATGAAGCCGGCGTAGCGTTCGCCGCCGCTTATCCGGGAACTCCCAGTACGGAAATCTTGGAGAACATAGCTCCGTTCAAAGAAATTGTTGCCGAGTGGGCTCCGAACGAGAAAGTGGCCCTGGAAAGCGCCATTGGAGCCTCCGTGGTGGGAGCACGGGCCTTGTCGGCGATGAAGCATGTCGGCGTAAACGTTGCCGCCGATCCTTTATTCAGCATCGGTTATGCGGGTATTAACGGCGGTCTGGTTTTGGTAAGCGCGGATGATCCCGGAACCCATTCTTCACAGGATGAACAGGATAACCGCTATTATGCGAAGTTCGCCAAAGTAGCCCTCCTGGAGCCGAGCAACAGCCAGGATTGCAAAGATATGGTCAAAGCAGCGATGGAAATCAGTGAAACGTATAATACGCTGGTCCTGCTGCGGATGACGACCCGGGTCTGTCACAGCAAAAGCTTGGTGGAAACCGGCGAGAGGACAGAAGTTCCCCTGCGGCCGTATGTCCGGGATTTATCAAAATATTCCCTGGTACCGCATGTGGCCAGAAATCTACACTTAGTGGTAGAAAAAAAACTCAAGGATCTCGAAAAATTCTCCAATGAGACGCCTCTGAATTTTGTGGAGTGGAATGATAAAAAAATTGGCATCGTTACTTCCGGCATCGCGTACGAATATGCCAAGGAAGTGTTTGGTAAGACGGCATCGTATCTGAAGCTTGGGTTTACGCATCCACTGCCGATGGATAAGATCCAGGAGTTTGTGCAAGAAGTGGATACAGTGTATGTCGTGGAAGAATTGGAACCGTATATCGAAGAACAGATGAAAGCGGCGGGAATCTCCTGCGTCGGGAAAGAAAAGATTCCCAATACCGGTGAATTGAACCCGGATATCATCGCCAAGGCGTTACTGAACGAAGAACGGCCGTTGCTTACGTATGACAGTTCGATTATTGCCAACCGGCCGCCGACTCTTTGTGCCGGCTGTCCGCATCGTGGTTTCTTTTTTGAATTAGCCAAACGGAAAAATGTAATGATTACCGGTGATATTGGCTGTTATGGCCTTGGCGGCGCCGAACCGCTCAATGCCCAGGATACTTGTATTTGCATGGGTTCCAGCATCAGTATGGGACATGGAGCACAGCAAATGTTTAAAAAGTTTGGCGTGAATAAGAGGTCTGTTGCTACGATTGGCGACTCTACCTTTTTCCATATGGGCATCAATAGCCTATTGGATGTCATCTATAATAGGAGCAACGTCATTACCTGTATTTTGGATAACCGGGTTACGGCAATGACCGGCCATCAGGAACATCCGGGCAGCGGTTATACCCTGCAGGGCATGGAAACGCCGGAAATCGACATTGCCAGTGTGGTAAGAGGAATGGGCGTTGCCAATGTAAGAACGGTGAACCCGCGTAATCTGCAGGAAGTGCGGGACGCTTTTGACTGGGCTTTTCAGCTTGATGAACCTTCAGTTATCATCACTCGCTGGCCTTGCTTGCTGAAAAAACATTCTCCGAAAGATGTAGTGGAATTTGGTAAATATTTAGGAAAATGTGTCGTTGACGAAGGAAAATGTGTGGGTTGCAAAGTGTGCTTGAAAACAGGTTGTCCGGCGCTGCGTTTGAATAAAGAAGTGAAGAAAGTAAAAATTGATGTGACACAATGTGCAGGTTGTGAAGTTTGCTTACAGGCATGCCCGGCACAGGCAATAGGGAGAGTGAAACAATAATTATGATGGAAACCAAAAATATTTTGTTGGTCGGAGTTGGCGGACAAGGCACGATTTTAGTCAGTAAAATCCTATCGGATGGCTTGGTGGAAGCCGGATATGACGTGAAGATGTCGGAAGTCCATGGTATGGCGCAACGCGGCGGAAGCGTAACCACGCAAGTCCGGTATGGCAAAGAAGTCCATTCGCCGATTATCGGCAAAGGACAAGCGGATATCCTCGTATCGTTTGAGACCATGGAATCGTTGCGTTGGCTGGATTTCTTAAACCCGGCCGGCAAAGCGGTAGTCAACGATCATCGTATTCCTTCCGTTCCTATTTTGATCGGCAAACAGGATTATCCGGAAGGCGTTTTGGATATCGTAAAAGCAAAAGTTCCCACTACGGTCATTAAGGCGGCAGAAATAGCAGAACAGCTGGGCAACAGCAAAGCGATGAACGTGGTGTTGTTTGGCGCTTTGGTAAAAGGGATGAATTTGACGGAGATTGATTGGGAGAGTGCGATCCGGAAAAATGTGAAACCGCATACTGCCGAAATCAATATTCAGGCGTTTAAAGCTGGAATGGATGCTATACAATAAGGTAAACGATAGAAAAGCAACCGGAATACTTTATAATGAAAGTTTCCGGTTGCTTTTCTGTACACCAGAAAGTATAACATTTTATCTGGTGTACATAAGTGCAACCAGCGGCTTCCGCCGTCGCTAAAAAGCTCGGCGCAAGCCGGGTTTTCTAAATTTATTTGTTTCGTTTTTGCTGATATTTCTTTTCCCGGCAATATGGATGTGGTATTATTAAAAAGTGCCGTTTTCCGGCAGATCGAATACACACATTGATTTTTATAATCTACGCGGGTTTATGTATGAAAATTTGATTCTAATAGGAGAGTGCGGGTTTCATGTTATTATTTATCGCGGTTGTTTTAGGAATTGTACAGGGAATTGGGGAATTTTTGCCGATATCCAGTTCGGCTCATTTGATTCTTGTTCGATGGTTCTTCGGCTGGGATCCGGTTATTAACCAAGCGGGGGCAAATCTTGATATCGCATTGGATGTTGCGCTTCATGCGGGGACTTTGCTAGCAGTGTTGATTTATTTCTTCCGGGATTGGGTAGAACTGAGCGTGAATGGCTTAACACAAGGTTGGAAAACAAAAGAAGGCGCGATCTTTTGGTATTTGGTGGCAGCTACGATCCCTGGAGGGGTAGTCGGCTTAGTGTTGGAATCCAAAATCGATCAATTTATCCGGTCACAGCCGTTGATTATTGCTACAGGCCTTGCGATAATGGGGATTATCCTCTACTTTGTCGACAAGTACGCCGTCCAGAGGACCCAGTTAAGACAAGTTACCTTTAAACAGGCTCTTCTTATTGGGATTTCGCAAGCAATAGCCCTGATCCCGGGGGTTTCCCGGTCGGGAATTACCATGACCACTGCCCGTTTATTGGGTTTTACGCGGGAATCTGCCGCGAAATTTTCCTTTTTGTTGGCGACACCGATTATTGCCGGTGCGGCATTGAAGCATACGCCGGACATTATTCATAATATTGCCAGTCCTTTGTTCTTAGTCGGGACTGTGGTTTCGGCTTTAGTCGGCTTATTCTGCATTAGTTTCTTGTTAAAGTACCTGCAAAAAAATAATTTTGCCATTTTTGCAGTCTATCGGATTGCAATGGCAGTGCTTGTGGTTGCGGTTTATTTTGTGCGGGGACATTAATTTTTTTGTTTCGTTTTGCAAATGCAATGAAGTGTGAATAGATTGAGACTGTGGTTTTATAGCCGCAGTTTTTATTTTTTTGCAGGAATCGATTGTATTGTGCGGAAAGAAAAATATGACACGCTAATAAGCTGTCAGACCCCGGCTGAACCGACTGAGGCCTTATAGGTTATTAAATGGGATTTATTTGCTTGTTGTTGAAATACTGAGATGATATAATAATAAGACAGACTTTTTTGTCCATCAAAAAGTATAAATTTTATCTGATGGACATAAGTGCAACCAACGGCTTTTGCCGTCGCTGATGAAGCTCGGCACAAGCCGGGTCTTCTAAATTTTACATTGTGAGGTTGATAGTTGTGATAAAAGATATAGAAGCGCTCGAACAAAAAATTATAGAAGTTATGGAAGAAAAAATCCGCCCGGTGCTTAACGAGGACGGCGGAGATATCGGCTTGGAAGAAATAACGCCAAATGGAATTGTGAGGGTAAAATTATACGGTGCTTGCGCAACTTGCGGCGGGTCGCATCAAACGTTGGCCGGAATGGTGGAACCGTCATTGAAGGAAGCTTGTCCGGAAGTGAAAAGAGTAGAACTGGTGACGGGCGTAAGCGAAGAACTCATTGCACAAGCTTTAAAAATTTTACGGAAAGAATAACAGATAGAATAACAGATAGAATAACAGATAAAGGAAAAAGACGCGGCAGGCATCCTGGGTAAAATAGGGTGCTTGTTTCACATTTATAAAAATTATAAAGATAGTTACAAATTTCACTGAATTCCGCGTGAAAGGGGGGATTTGTTTTCTGAAAATATAAACTTTGTGGTTTAGCGCATAAACTACAGTAATTCGTTTTACATGTAGAAAATTTTGTTGTATAGTGTTACTCATAATGGCAGCCAGAAAGTCATTTTGAAAAAAGAGGGGGATTTTGTTAATGGGAAAAATGAAAACAAAAACTATGGATGGTAATACCGCTGCGGCGCATATTTCGTACGCGTTTACGGATGTAGCCACCATATACCCAATTACACCGTCTTCACCGATGGCTGAGCATGTCGATGAATGGGTTGCTCAGGGTAGAACCAATATATTTGGCCAAAAAGTCCGGGTCATGGAAATGCAGTCCGAAGGAGGAGCGGCAGGAGCAATGCACGGTTCCTTGCAAGCTGGCGCATTGACTTCGACCTATACTGCTTCTCAAGGTCTTCTTCTGATGATTCCGAACATGTATAAAATTGCCGGTGAATTGCTGCCGGGCGTGTTCCACGTCAGCGCCAGAGCGGTAGCGGCTAATTCATTGAACATTTTTGGCGATCACCAAGACGTTATGGCTGCACGGCAAACCGGGTGTGCTTTACTGGCTGAAAGCAGTGTTCAACAGGTTATGGATCTTAGTGCCGTTGCTCACTTGTCCGCAATTAAATCACGGCTTCCATTCGTCAATTTCTTCGATGGTTTTAGAACTTCGCATGAAGTGCAAAAAATTGAAGTCATGGAATACGATGAACTGAAAAAATTAGTGGATATGGATGCTGTGGATGCGTTCCGGAGAAGAGCGCTCAATCCGGATCATCCGGTAGTACGTGGCACTGCGCAAAATCCGGATATTTATTTCCAGGAAAGAGAAGTTTCCAATAAATATTATGAAGAGCTTCCTGAAATCGTGGAAGGATATATGGCTGACATCAGCAAAATTACCGGCCGTGAATATCATCTATTCAATTACTACGGCGCCCAGGATGCTGACCGGATGATTATTGCCATGGGTTCCGTCTGTGACACAATAGAAGAAACTGTTGACTACTTGAACGCCAAAGGCGAGAAGGTAGGTTTGCTGACGGTTCACCTGTATCGTCCATTCTCCTTGTCGCATTTCTTCAAGTATATTCCTGCCACTGTTAAGAAAATTGCGGTTCTTGACCGGACGAAAGAACCGGGTTCCATCGGCGAACCGTTGTATTTGGATGTTAAAAATGCCTATTACGGCAAAGATTTCCAACCTGTTATCGTCGGCGGTCGCTACGGGTTAGGATCGAAAGATCCTGTTCCGGCTCATATTGTGCCGGTATTTGAAAACTTGAAGAAGGATCAGCCGAAAAACGGTTTTACGATCAGTATTGTAGACGATGTGACGCACACTTCTTTGCCGCCGGTTGATGATATTGATACAACTCCGGCAGGTACGAAAGCTTGCAAGTTCTGGGGTCTGGGTTCCGATGGTACAGTCGGTGCCAATAAGTCGGCCATTAAAATCATCGGCGACCACACAGATATGTATGCGCAAGGTTACTTCGCTTACGATTCGAAAAAATCCGGCGGTATTACCGTTTCCCACTTGCGGTTCGGTAAAAAACCGATCAAATCGCCGTACCTGATCAATAAGGCTGATTTTGTCGCTTGCCACAACCAGTCGTATGTTGATAAATATGATGTGTTGGAAGGGCTGAAGAAAAACGGTTCGTTCCTGCTGAACTGTGTATGGGATGCAAGCGAACTGGATGAAAAGCTTCCGGGCTTCATGAAACGGTATCTTGCCAATAACAACATTAATTTTTATACGATCAATGCGGTTAAAATTGCCCAGGATCTCGGTCTTGGCGGTCGTATCAATATGATCATGCAGTCGGCGTTCTTCAAAATTGCCGATATTATTCCGGTAGAAGATGCTGTGAAATATTTGAAAGATGCTGTTGTCAGCTCTTACGGCTCCAAAGGACAAAAAATAATCGATATGAACAATGCTGCAATTGATAAAGGCGTTGAGGCTTTTGTTAAAGTCGAGGTTCCTGAAGCCTGGAAAACAGCAGAAGATAAAGTCGAAGAAAAAGCTCGCATTGCTTGCGCTTGCAGCAGCGCGATTGTAAAAGAAACTCCGGAATTTGTTAATAAAATCCTTGTTCCGATGAATCGTCAGGAAGGCGATAAATTACCGGTCAGCGCCTTTATAGGCGGTATGGAAGATGGAACCTTCCCGGCTGGTACTGCCGCTTATGAAAAACGGGGTATTGCGGTTGACGTTCCGGAATGGCAAATGGATAAATGTATCCAATGTAACCAGTGCTCTTATGTCTGCCCGCATGCATCGGTTCGTCCGGTTCTAGTCAACGATGAAGAAGTAGCTGCTGCTCCGGCTGGCTTTATGGCGAAGGACGCTGTTGGCGCTAAAGGACTTAAATTCCACCTTGCAGTTTCGCCGCTGGATTGCACCGGTTGCGGAAACTGTGCGGATGTCTGCCCGGCTAAAGAAAAAGCCTTGATTATGAAACCGCTGGAAAGTCAATTGAACCATACGGATTTGTGGGATTATGCAATGACTGTTTCACCGAAAGCAAATCCGATGAATAAAGAGAGCGTTAAAGGCAGCCAGTTTGAACAGCCTCTGTTTGAGTTCTCGGGAGCTTGCGCAGGTTGCGGTGAAACTCCATACGCCAAATTGATCACTCAATTAGTTGGCGATCGCATGATGATTGCTAATGCAACAGGTTGTTCGTCAATCTGGGGCGCTAGTGCACCGTCCATGCCGTATACAACAAATCATCGCGGACATGGTCCTTCCTGGGCGAATTCCCTGTTTGAGGACAATGCGGAATATGGCCTTGGAATGTACCTCGGCGTGAAACAAGTCCGTGATAACGTGGCTGCAAACATTGCGAAAGTTGCTGATCTCAATGTAAGTGCTGATTTGAAGGCTGCTTGTCAGGATTGGCTGGCCAATAAGGACAATGGCGCAGGAACACGGGAACGGGCTGATAAGCTGATTGCTTTGCTTGAGGCTGAAAAAGGAACCGATCCTGTATTGAACGAAATTTATAAGAACAAAGACTTTTTGGTTAAACGCTCGCACTGGATTTTCGGCGGCGACGGCTGGGCCTATGATATCGGATTTGGCGGTTTAGACCATGTCTTAGCATCCGGTGAAGATGTCAATGTATTCGTCTTTGATACGGAAGTATATTCCAATACCGGCGGCCAAGCTTCCAAATCGACTCCAACTGCGGCGATTGCGAAATTTGCTGCCAGCGGTAAAGAAACGAAGAAGAAAGATCTCGGCATGATGGCGATGACTTATGGGTATGTCTATGTTGCGCAAATTTGCATGGGCGCGGATAAGAACCAGACTCTCAAAGCCATTGCAGAAGCAGAAGCTTATCCGGGACCGTCCCTGATCATTGCTTATGCTCCTTGTATCAACCATGGTCTGAGAGCCGGGATGGGCTTGAGCCAGCTTGAAGCTAAAAAAGCAGTAGAGGCTGGATATTGGGCAATGTATCGTTATAATCCGGCGTTGGTTGGAACCGATAAAAATGCATTTGTGTTGGATTCGAAAGAACCAACCGCCGATTTCAAAGAATTCCTGATGGGCGAAGTTCGTTATTCGTCTCTGATGAAACAGTTCCCAGAGCATGCTCCGGCGCTGTTTGCAAAAACCGAAAAAGATGCAAAAGAAAGACTGGCCGGTTACAAAAAATTGGCTGGGAAATACGAAGCTTTAAAAATCAGGCGGGTAAATCCCGCCTGATTTTTCGTTGAGATTATTTAAGGGAAGTAAAAAAGGAAACTCATACAAGTTTCCTTTTTTACTTCCCTTAAATAATTGGCTGGATATTAGTTAACCGTGCAGCCGCAAGAAATTACATTTTCCGGAACAAACCGATTGCCTTGCCGACAATCGAAACGTTTTCCGCGTAGATTGGTTCCATCGTATCGTTTTCCGGCTGAAGGCGTATGCGGCCTTTTTCCCGGAAGAACCGTTTAATCGTTGCCTCTTCGTTATCGATTAACGCAACAACGATATCGCCGTTTTCGGCGGTTGAACCTTCTTTGACAACAACGTAGTCCCCGTCAAGGATACCGGCGTTGATCATGCTTTCGCCGCTGATGGTAAGCATAAATACGTTTTCGGCATTATCGACAAGTTCAGCCGGCAAAGGATAAGTCTCTTCGATATTTTCAATGGCGAGGATTGGTTGGCCGGCGGCTACTTTGCCAACAAGGGGCACCGGTATCATTTTTTGGTTCCGCCAAGGTGCTTCTTCCATCAATTCAATGGCACGCGGTTTCGTTGGATCCCGGCGGATCAAGCCTAATGCTTCCAATTTGCCAAGATGAAAATGGACCGTAGAACTGGAGCTAAGTCCGACCATTTGTCCAATTTCCCTGACTGATGGCGGGTAGCCTTTTGCACGAAGTTGTTGCTTGATGCAATCTAAAATTTCTTGTTGTTTGCTGGTTAAATGTTCATTGCTCACGCTTCTCATCACCTCATTATTTTCATTGGCAATGCATATCCCTTGCTTTTGGACGGCAGGGGAAAAAATGAAAAAACACAGTTATGGTCAATCTTATATGTATTATAGCACAAGACAATAAACAAACACAAGTTCGAAAAAATTTCAAAAAACTATTGCACTGAACATATGTGCTATGATAATATAAATACAAACATACGTTCAGGAGTGATGATTATGCGTTTACTGCTGGGTATACTTTTGGGAATGGTATTATGTTTTGGTTTTGCGTCGGCACATTCTTCTGACCGGGCGAACCGGGCTGCTTATGAAGTGGTTTATGTTCAACCGGGTGATACGGTATGGGGAATTGCAGGGCGCTATACAAGCAGCCGTGGTGATATTCGGGAAACCGTGATGGAGATTCGGCAATTGAACCAATTGAACCGCAATGCAGACGTATATATAGGGCAAGCATTGAAAATACCGACGAAGTAAAGAGTACTCGGATTTTTTCGGATTGACGGGCAACCTGGAAATTAGCCGGTGGGGGAGGATTTTTCTCTCTTGCCGGCTAATCTAGTAATTGCACATTTCACTGTATACTGAAGCTGGTTGAATATTTTTCAACGGTTTCTTAGGAGGCGCATGATGCGTTTTATTCATACATCCGACTGGCATTTAGGAAGAATTTTTTATGGTGAACATTTAACGGCAGATCAAAGCTATGTGTTGCATAATTTTTTGGATTTGGTTGCTGATGTCCGTCCGCAAGCCGTCCTTATTGCGGGCGATATTTATGACCGGGCAGTTCCCCCCGTAGAGGCGGTGGAACTGCTGAATGAAATTCTGGGACGGCTGACTATCGATTTCCGGGTACCGGTGATTATGATTGCCGGTAATCACGATAGTCCGGAACGGGTTGGATTTGGCAACCGTCTTTTGGCGAAACAGGGCTTGCACGTTATTGGCCCGCTTACAAACGCCGTTTCTCCAATCGTTCTGGAAGACGAATTTGGTCCGGTTCATTTCGTGCCGATTACGTATGCGGAACCTTCCGTTGTAAAAGTAACCCATGGTCTAGATGAAATGATCAATCATGAACAGGCGATGCAGCATCTCGTGCAACACGCCATTACTGCTATTCCTTCCGGGAAGCGGGCGGTTGCGATTGCGCATGCCTATATTGCCGGGAGTGAAGACAGTGAATCAGAGCGTCCATTGACTGTTGGCGGGAGTGGGACGGTTAGTTACGATGTTTTCCGGCCGTTTCATTATACGGCATTAGGCCATTTACACAAAGCCCAGCGTGCCGGGGCAGAAAATATCCGTTACAGCGGCTCGCTGTTGAAATACTCGTTCAGTGAAACAGGGCAGCAAAAAGGCGTATATTTGATTGATATGGATCGTACAGGGGCGACGGAAGTTCAATTTGTCCCTCTTAAACCGCGGCGTGATGTGCGGTGCATTGAGGGCTATATGCAGGACTTATTAACTGTTCCGGATCAAATTATCGGCCGGGATGATTATATAATGGCAAATTTACTGGATGAACAGCCGGTGCTTGATCCGATGGGGCGGCTGCGGCAGATTTATCCGAATATATTGGGAGCGAACCGGCAGAGTATTGCTGTGGCTACAAAGTTGGATGGGCCGGTGGGAGATCACCGTACCCAGTCTGAACAAGAATTATTCCGCACTTTTTTTGAACAGATAACAGGCCGTTCGCTTTCTGCACAAGAGAACACGGTCTTTTGCCGCGTTGTGGAGGATGTATTCCGTGTCAGTCAGGAGGCGGGAAAACGATGAAACCACTATTTTTATCGATGAGCGCTTTCGGACCGTATGCGGAAAAAGAAGTGATTGATTTTCAACATTTGCAAAACAGGAAGTTTTTTCTGATCCATGGTCCCACGGGAGCAGGCAAAACTACGCTCTTAGATGCAATGTGTTATGCCTTATACGGGGATACGAGCGGAGCACTGCGCAGCGGGAAAATGATGCGCAGCAACTATGCCGATGCTTCCTTATCTACGGAAATTACCTTTGATTTTGCGGTTGGCAGCCGTTATTACCGGGTTTGCCGTTATCCGGAACAGGAAGTGCGAAAGAAACGTGGGGAAGGCACAACTATTCAGAAAGAAACGGCAGACTTATTTTCTCTGGATGAGCAACGGCAGGAATTGGCGGTTTTAGCATCCGGAGCAACCCGTGTTAGCGAATATGTTTGCACTTTGCTTGGATTTAAGTGCGACCAATTTCGACAGGTTGTACTGTTACCGCAAGGTGATTTTCGCCGACTATTGTTGGCAGGTTCGGTTGAGCGGCAGGAGATCATGCAAACCCTGTTCCGAACCGAAACTTATGAAATGATCGAAATAAAGTTGAAAAGTGAAGCGGATAATCTAAAGAAACGGTTCGAAGAATTGCAACAGCAAGTTTCTTGGATTTTGCAAGAAGCGAGCGTGCAAAATGAACCAGAGCTTCAACTGCGGTTAACGGAAAATCAGCAAAAAATGAGTTTTTTGGTCGAACAGGCTTCTGCGCTGCAAAAAAAATTACAGACTGCCCAGGAGAAAGCAACCAATGGACGGTTGGTGCAGCAAAAAATGACGGAGTGTGAACAAGCCACCACTGAGTTGACGAAACTGCAGGAAAAAATCCCGATAGTGGAAGAAAAACGCCAAGAATTAGAAAAAGCAGATCGGGCTGCGGCGTTATTTGATGCGGAAAAAAATGTCGCACAGCTTCGGCACGATGTAAAAATTTTAAGAGAAGCTTGTCAAAAACGGGAAGAAGATTTGCGGCTCGCGGAGAAAAATGCAGCCCAAGCGCAGGAGTTGGCCGTGAACGAAACGGCCAAAGAACAAGAACGGGAAACTGCCCGACGGCATTGTTTGTATTTGCAGGAACTGTTTGGCCGCTCTCAAGAGCTGGTTGCTGCGGTGGGGCAGGAACAAAGAACAAAACAAGAGCTCGAACGCATTGCTGTTTTGCGTCAGGATGCTGCGAAACAATTGCTGGCGGTCGAAGAAAAACTGACTGTTTATGCTGAACAACGGGAAATCTTGTCGTCAGCGGCCGCTGAGAAAGTGGAACGGACCGTTAGCCTGCAAACGCTGCAAAGCCTAATGGACAAAAGAAAAGCGTTAACTGTTTTGCAAACGGAAATACAACAAATCGAACAGCAAATTCAGCAACAGGCGAATACTGTAGACAAGCTGGAACAAGAATATTTACAGACCAAAAATGCATTGGATTTTTTGCGGACCCAGTGGACGAACGGACAAGCGTCCGTTATGGCGAAGACTCTGTCTGACGGCCAGCCTTGTCCGGTTTGCGGCTCTCATCACCATCCGAATAAGGCGGCAGCAAACGATAGCATCCCGAGTGAAGCGGAAATCGAAGGCCAACAACTTCGCTTCGATCAATTGGATGCGAAGAAAGTGGACAGTCAATTGAAGTTGACGGGCTTGCAAACCAGACGCCAAACGTTGCTTGCCCAGTTGATAGAAAAAGAAGGGGAAATTTCCGAAGATAAGCGAAAAATCTCACTTGCAGAGTTGCAAGCTGCCATTGCCGAAGCGCAGAAACGAGTTGTGGAAGCGGAAAATGCCCTGAAAAAAATAGCCGATTGTGACATGGTTATTCAAGATTACAAACAGAAGAAACAGCAAATCGCTGAAAATCTTCAGTTGCTGGAAGGACAATATCAAAATGCCAATGCAGCGTGGCGGGCTGCTCAGGCGGTTGTCGGTGAGAGGGAAAATGCAGTTCCGGCAGAATATCGGCTGGAAACTGTGCTGCGTGAAGCACAGCGAAAAGCCAATGCAAATTTGCGACAGTTGCAAGATCGTTACGAAACGGCGCGTAAAAACGTCGAGGAAGCGGAAAAAACACGTAGCAGTTCAAAAACTGCTCTGCGGCATACAGTGCAGGATTTACAAGTTAAAACGGAGCGTCTGCAAACAGAAACGGATGATTTTATTGAGCGTATGGCTGCCGATGGATTTGCTGACGAAAGATCTTATTTGGCTGCAAAAAAAGCAGCAGAGGATCGGACAAAGTTGCGTGAAGCGATTCAAAAATTTGACTTCAATTTGGCAGCGGCAGTGGATCGGCAAGCTCGTTTGCTCAACGAAACGAAAGAATTGACAGTTCCTGATCTGGCTGAAATGGAAGAAGCGTTGCGGACCGTGCAAGAACAATGCAATCAAAACAGCGGCGATCGCGGAAAATTAACGGATATCCTTGGCCGTGAAAAAGGCTGGCTGGCAAGTTTAGCCCGCTTGACAACAACGTTATCTGAAGTGGAAAAAGAGTATGAGATCATCAGTGTGCTGGCGGAAGTGGCCAATGGCAAAGGGATCAACCAACATGGCGTAACTCTGCAACGGTTTGTCTTGGGATCATTGCTGAATGACGTTGCTACCGCGGCTAACTTGCGTTTGCAGAAGATGAGCCGGGGAAGGTACTATTTGCAGCGGACGTTAGACCGGTTGCGGCGAAACTCGGCCGGCGGTCTTGACTTGGAGGTTTTCGATAATCATACGGGAGTTGCCCGTAATGTTAACACCTTATCCGGCGGAGAAACCTTTCTTGCGTCTTTGTCACTGGCATTAGGTCTGGCCGATGTTGTACAAGCCTATTCCGGCGGGATCCGTCTGGATACGATGTTTATTGATGAGGGGTTTGGTTCCCTGGATCCGGAAACTCTTGATTTTGCCATTAAGACGTTGTTGGATTTACAACAAGACGGACGATTAATTGGAATTATTTCGCATGTACCGGAATTAAAAGAACGTATCGATACCCGTTTGGAAATTAGTTTCACGGCCCGCGGCAGCAAGGCGGAATTTAAAATTAGCTAATAATGCAAAACATCTTACGCTGTATTCGACGTAGTTTTGCTGCGTCGAACAATAGATAATTATTCAATAATGATCAAATTAGATTGCCAAGAAACTGAATTTCATATTATAATTGCTACAACAAATCTTTTACAGAATGGAAGGAGGGCTGTATTGTGTTGACAATTGCCCCGGAAGCGTTGGTGTTTATTGAAGGGAAGCAGCAATCCATTTATCTTGATATGCCGCCTATTATTTCGAATTGCTGCATGACTTTGCGTGAGAAGCCCTCTGTCCGTTTCGGACAGCCTCGCGATATGCAATCTTATGTAGAAAAAACGATCCAGGGAGTCACCATTTTTTTGCCGCATGATTTACCGGAAATTCCTTTGACGATTACCGTGAGCCGCTTTTTTTGGCAAACTCGCTTGGCGATTGAAGGTTGGTTTTTGGCGTAAAAAGTTTTTTAATGGCATTGACAGAGCGATGAATAGCGGCTATAATATACAAGTGCAGTAAACACTGCTAATGACTCCGTAGCTCAGCTGGATAGAGCGCTTGACTACGAATCAAGAGGTCGGGAGTTCGAATCTCTCCGGGGTCGCCATTTAAATGTAGATAACTCAAGGCTTAACGGCTTTGAGTTATTTTTATTTATGTTAACTGGGGATAGTGTTGGGGATAGTATTTTGCAAATTGACGCAGATGAAGGCTAACTTTATATAACAAACTTTTTTAACAGATATTATAAAATATGCAACAGAGTAAAAAACTGTCCCATATGTTGAGTAATGTCCCATGTTTCGGGACTACAAGAGCCGATACGGGTGCTATTTTTTCAGCAAAATAATTGTCATTAAAGTTTAGGTAGTAATAATTTAATGGTGTACTACGGTTATGTAAGGTTGGCACAGTTTTTGCTTATTTAAAAGATATATCTTATAAATAGGGGGAACTGTGATGTATCAAAACATGCCTGCTAATATTCGAATTACTGAGGTCGGACCGCGCGATGGTTTTCAGAATGTGAAAACGTTTATTCCGACAGAAGACAAGATCGCGATTATTGAAGGGTTGATTGAGTCCGGGTTGACTACGTTGGAAATCACTTCTTTTGTATCGCCGAAAGCGATCCCTCAGATGGCTGATGCCGCCAAGATTTGTGATGCAATCCTTGCAAAATACGACGGAAAAATTCAGGCCAGCGCATTGGTTCCGAATTTTCGCGGCGCCCAGTTAGCTCTGGATGCCGGAATACGGGAGGCAACCTGCGTCATCTCTGTGACGGAAGCTCACAACAAAGCAAATGTTAACCGCACTCATGAAGAGTCGCTGCAGGAACTGGCTAAAATAAAAGAGGGACTCCCCGGTTTGAAGATGCGGGTGGATTTGGCAACGGTGTTTGCCTGCCCTTTTGATGGCTGGGTACAGCCGGAAGCGGTGGCTGCTCTGGTAACCCGGATTAAAGGGGTGGGGATTGATAAGATCGTACTTTGCGATACGATTGGAGTTGCTACACCGGACCGGGTGTATGGGCTTTCAAAATACATTCTCAACCACTTCCCTGATATGGATTTTTCCTTGCATTTACATGATACCCGTGGCGTAGGTCTTGCCAATACGATTGCAGGGATTCAGGCTGGCATGACATCTTTTGAAACTTCTGTCGGCGGTTTGGGTGGCTGTCCTTTTGCGCCTGGTGCGGCAGGGAACACGGCGACCGAAGACGTGGTGAATTTGCTTAAGGATATGGGGGTCAAAACGGGTGTAGATTTAACGAAACTATTATCGGTCGTTAAATTAGTCGGAGAAAAAGTGGATGCTGATCTCAGCAGCCACATGGCAAAAGCTAAGATCTACGACTGCCTGTAAAAATATTGAAGAAGAGTCCCTTGCCTGTGCATCTGGTAGGGGACTCTCTACTTTTGTGCGAAAAGAAAACCTCCTAGCCATGGTTGATTGTTTTGGCTAGGAGGTTTTCTTAAAAATTGATTTGGTTTAGATCGCTTTGTCTGCTCTCAGCGTGTTAATTTCCTCTTGACTGAGGCCCAACATGGAGGCGAGGATCGCATCGTTGTGTTCTCCCAGGGCGGGAGCGGGTGTACGGATGGCCGTTTTGGTATCGGAAAATTTGATGTGGGAACCGGTAAGGGTGATCGGACCGGCTTTTGGGTGATCGGTCGGCACGAACATTTCCCGGTCGCCACCGATGTGAGGGTCGTTGGCAACTTGTTCAATGTTGTAAATGGGAGCCGCTGGGATACCGGCAGTTAACAGTTGATCAACAATATCGCTTACATTGCGGGTGCTGGTCCATTCCTCAACAATTTGCTTAACTTCTGCATTGTTTTTTACCCGGTCACGGTTTATTTTGTATTGAGGGTGCTCGATGAGATCCGGGCGTTCCATGATGTTGCACAAAAGGCCCCACAGTTTGTCATTGCCTCCGGCGATAATGACAAGATCATCTTTGGCTTGGAAGGAATCATAGGGGTAAACGGATTCATAACGATTGCCGATCCGTTGAGGCAATCGGCCTTCGACGAAATAGATCATATTGATGATTTCCAGACTGGCAACAGCGGAGTCAACCAGCGCTACATCTACCATCTGACCAAGGCCAGTCTGGGATCGGTTATGCAAGGCAGCCAGTATGCCAATGGTGACGGAAAGACCACCCAAGACATCCCCCATTGCGGTACCAGAACGGGTTGGCTGGCCGCCGGGCCAGCCGGTCGTGCTCATCAAGCCGCTCATAGCTTGACTGATAATGTCGTATCCGGGACGCTGGGAGTAACGGCCATATTGGCCGAAACCGGACACAGCACCATAAACGATGCGCGGGTTGATTTCTTTGAGGACATCATAGCCAAGGCCTAATTTATCCATGGTGCCGGGACGGTAGTTTTCTACGACAACGTCTGCTTTTTTAACAAGTTCTTTGAAGATTTCTTTTCCTTTGATGGATTTCAAGTTAAGGGTAATTCCTTTTTTGTTGCGGTTTAAATTCATGAAATAGGCGCTTTCGCCATTCTGGAACGGGCCGTTTTGCCTTTCGTCGGCACCTTTGCCGGCCTGTTCAATCTTGATGACATTCGCTCCCATGTCTGCCAGCATCATGGTACAGAATGGGCCTGCCAGCACGCGGGTGAGATCTAATACTGTAGTTCCTTCCATAGCTCCAGTTCGTTGCATATAAATCCTCCTCATGAGTGTATAATGGTTTGCTTAAACAACAATGCAAAAATCATGCCAAATAGATAAGGGTCATGAATTAGAAAATGAAAAGAGTGGAAGGAAGGAGTTTGTTTTCAATCCCTTGAAATAGGAATACAAAGTTATATGAAGTCTCGGGAGAGAGGTGCTTAAAAATGAGCCGCATCGTGTTGATATCACCCTTTAAAGACCTTTCCGTTTTGGCCGCTGAGGTTGCCAAAGAACTGCATATTGAACTTGAAGTCTATGAAGGAGCCATGGAAGGCAGTCGTGATGTTATCGACCGCTTAACTGGTCCGGAAATTGATGTGTTTATAAGCCGCGGAGGAACCGCCGCTTTTATTGCCGACAATTATAATGTGCCGGTTATCACGCTTGCTTTTGGCTTGTATGACGTGATTGGCTGTTGTGAAGAAGCCCGGCATTTTAGCCGGAAAATTGCGATTACATCGTATGGTAAGCCATTGGTCGGGGTAAGTTTGCTGGAAAAGGCCATGGATATTACGATTACGGAAATTATTTGGAGTAAATTGGATGAATTGGAACGGCAAATCGCAGCTTTGTCTGAGCAAGATGTGTATTGTATCGTCGGTGGCGGACAGTCGGTCCAGGCTGCGCAAAAACACGGATTGCCCAGTGTTTTTTTGCGAACCAGCCGCGAAACGATCCAAGACGCATTAATGCGGGCGTTAGAGGTAGCTGAAATCCAGCGGGAAGAAAAGCGGAAAACATACCGTCTGAAGGCGATTTTAGACAGCGCCTATGACGGCATTGTCGCCATAGATTCCTCTGGAAGGGTCGAGATTTTCAATAAAGCTGCCGAACAGATTCTGGGTATGGATGCCGGAGCAATCCTTGGGAAGAACGCAAAGGATATTCTTCCGTATACGCGGATCAAGGAAGTGCTGAGCACCGGCAAGATGGAGATCGGCGCTTTCCATGATATCGGCAATACACGGATCGTTATGAACCAAGTGCCGGTACGGGATGAAACGGAAATTATGGGTGCAGTGACCACGTTCCAGGATGTTTCACAGATTATTCAGGTCGAAAACCAGTTGCGCAGAGAAATTACCAAGAGCCAATTTAAAGCAAAATACAGGCTGGAAGATATTATTGGCAAGTCGTCGCTAATTGCGGACACCAAAACAATGGCGAGAAGTTTTGCTAATTCTGATTATACGGTGTTGATCTATGGGGCTTCAGGTTGTGGCAAGGAACTGTTTGCCCAGGGAATCCATAATGCCAGCAGACGGGTGTTTAAGCCCTTTGTAGCTATTAATTGCGCCGCTTTGCCGCCCACGCTTTTGGAAAGCGAGCTGTTTGGCCATGAAGAAGGGGCATTTACCGGTGCAAAGCGTAAGGGAAAACTAGGCTTGTTTGAACTGGGGCATGGCGGAACAATTTTTCTTGATGAAATT
>CAYUNV010000012.1:20261-26384 GCA_964446265.1 uncultured Negativicutes bacterium
ATGCTCTGCCTTTTGATCTACAGGGTCGGTTGTTGCGGGTTCTGCAGGAAAAAGAAGTCTTGCGGGTGGGGGGAGAAGCAATCATTCCAGTCAATATCCGGGTCATAGCCGCTACCAATAAACCACCTCACGATTTAGTTGCCGCAAATAAGATGCGGGAAGATTTGTTTTACCGCCTCAATGTGCTTTACTTAGAGTTACCGCGGCTAAAAGACCGCACTGAGGATATACCGCTGCTCTGTCGGCATTTTTTGGGCGATAAATTTGAGACGATGTAAGATGTTTTGCAGGACATGATGCCTGTCCTCATGCGTTATTCGTGGCCTGGAAATGTTCGCGAACTGCAAAATTTTTGTATGCGGATCTCCTTTTACCAGGATAACTATCTCCTACATAAAAATGCAGATAAACTTTTGCTCCAATTAGCTCCTAACATCCTAGAGGACCGGGAACAGAAAAAGGAGATCAATGATTTGGTAAAACGTGCTCAGGATCAGGAGATTGAATTGCTTCAGCAGGCCGTACGAGAAGCGGGAAGCATTCGGAAGGCTGCCGAAAAATTAGGGGTTGGTAAATCGACTTTGGCACGCAAGCTGAAAAATAAATGAATGTAAGCGAGTATTGTGTCCTGATAAATAGGACATGGACCTTAAAATGGGACAAATATAACGTCAAAAATGTGGCTCTCCCGGATTTTTTGGGAGAGTTTTTTATGGCATGGATTTTGCAATTGACTATGGGTAAATCGCGACTATAAATTAAAAATTATGTGAGGAGGAAAAAATATGTCGCAACAAAGCAAAATCACCGCAGCAGCGGACAATGCCGGAAAAAAGAGCTATTATCGATGGGTGGTCATGACTTTAATTTTTGTAATTTATACGATCGCTTATGCAGACCGAGCCAATCTTGGGGTTGCCTTGCCCTTTATTAAAAAGGAGTATGGCCTATCCAATACAGAAGCAGGAGCTTTAGTCAGCCTTCTCTTTTTTGGTTATGCGTTTTCTCAAATACCCGCGGGATTTCTGTATACCAAGGTGAAAGTAAGAAAACTATTGCCATTTGCAATGATAATGACTTCGGTGTTTACTGGTTTGCAGGGTATAACATCGTCAGTATTCATGCTGAAGTTGTATCGTGTTGGACTGGGCTTGTTTGAAGGTCCGCTCCCTATCGGCTGTCTGACTACGATCAACAATTGGTTTCCGCCTAAAGAAAAAGGGACTGCCACAGGGTTGTATCTTGCGGCATCTAAGTTTGGTGCGGTTATTGCTCCGCCCATCGGCGTCTTCATTATTGCAATGTACAGTTGGCGGGAAGTTTTCTTCTTCTTTGCTATTCCTGGAATCATATTATCCGTGGTCTGGTATTTTATGGTCGCCAACACGCCGGCGGAAAGCAAGATGGTTTCAGCGGCGGAATTGCAACATATTCAGTCAGAAGATATTGTCGCAAAAACAGCAAAGGTATCACAAACGCAATATAAATTGGCTTGGCTGGATAAACTGATCCGTGCAAAACGGGTTAAATTGGTAGATAGTAAAGCGGGCGTATTTCGTTCCTGGAACATAATGGGCAATGCCCTGGGCTATTTTTTCATGGTTGGTATTGTCAATGTTATTATGTCGTGGATCCCGACCTATCTAGTGACGGTTAAGGGATTTGCAACAATCAAGATGGGTTTCGTTGCCGCCGCCCCATTTGTTGGCGCTGTGGCCGGTAATTTTATTGGCGGGGTTATTTCTGACCGGCTGCTTAACAAACGTCGCAAACCTACCATGCTGTTAACGGCGTTGTCCACATCAATTATGATGTACAGTCTGGTTTACGCTCCCAATGATGCGGTTATGTTGAGCGTTTTGCTGTTCCTGGCCGGTTTTATGCTCAGTATCGGCTATTCAGCATTTTCCGTTTATCCGATGGGGGCGACCACTAAGGAGATTTATCCGGTCGCCTATGGTGTGGTAAACATGGGCGGACAGTTAGGCGGAGCGATTGCGCCGCTTGTTGTTGGGATCATTTTAGATTCTTTTAACTGGAACATGGTGTTTTTATTCCTTGCCGCCAGTTCGATTTTTAGTTTCCTGTTGGTAATGACATTAGATGAACCGATTAACGAGCCTATTGCTGAAAAATAAACAGGAAAAATGAAAAAATGGTCCAAATAACAAATATACTAATGCAAATAAATAGGAGTTGTTGTTATGAAAGCAGTTGTTCTGGATGGATATACGTTGAACCCGGGAGATCTAAGCTGGAAGGCGCTGTCGGACTTGTGCGATCTTACGGTGTATGACCGGACAGCTTATGACATCAGTGGTTTAGCTGAAATTATAAATAGAGGCAAAGATGCGGATATTATTCTTACCAATAAAACTCCAATTCCTGCTGAGGCCATTTTGGCGATGCCGAAACTTAAATACATTGGGGTTTTGGCAACGGGTTATAACGTAGTTGACATGGAAGCCGCGAACGAACAAGGCATAGTGGTGACGAATATTCCCACTTATGGGACGGAAGCCGTCAGTCAGATGGCAATTGCGCTGCTGCTGGAGATATGCCATCATGTTGGAGCGCACGACAAAGCTGTGAAAAATGGTGAATGGGCCAATAATCCTGATTGGTGTTTTTGGAAATATCCGCTCATTGAATTGGCTGGTAAGACAATGGGAATCATCGGTTTTGGCCGTATCGGCCAGATGACGGGCCGGATTGCCCAAGCGTTGGGAATGAAGGTTCTGGCCTACGATAATTATCGAAATAAGGAACTGGAAAGCGATACATTGCGTTATGCAGAGTTGGATGAATTGTTCTCTCAGGCCGATGTGATCAGCCTTCATTGTCCGTTGTTTGAAAGTACCCAAGGGATTATCAGAAAAGAAAATATTGATAAAATGAAAACCGGTGTGATCATTATTAACAATTCAAGGGGGCAGTTGGTAGTCGAAGACGATCTGGCAATTGCGTTGCAGCAAGGCAAAGTTGGTGGCGCAGCGTTGGACGTCGTATCGAGTGAACCGATAAAAAATGACAATCCGTTGTTGAAGGCTCCAAATTGTATTATTACGCCGCATATATCCTGGGCGCCGAAAGAATCACGCCAGCGTTTGATGGATATCACCGTAGACAATCTAAGGAAGTTTTTGGCAGGCAGCCCTGTTAATGTAGTAAGCAAATTGTAAAAGATAAAGGGGTGGATCATTCTTGCTGATGAAAACTATGGAACAGCTTAAAGAAATTTGTAAAGATGTACGTGGTGACATCATCAGGATGACGACAGAAGCCGGCTCAGGGCATCCCGGCGGTAGTCTGTCAGCGGTTGAACTGATGACGGCGCTGTATTTCAATGTTATGAACCATCGGCCACACGAAGTAAAATGGGCCGACCGGGACCGGTTTATCCTGTCTAAAGGCCATGCCTGCCCGGTTGCCTATTCGGTCATGGCAAGAACCAATTATTTTCCCGAAGAAGAACTGCTGTCGCTGCGCAAATGCGGCTCGCGTTTACAGGGACACCCCAGTTGTAAAGCGTTGGACGCTCTGGAGGTATCCGGGGGATCGCTTGGCCAGGGCTTATCTATTGCCAACGGCCTGGCGTTGGCCGGCAAGCTGAACAAGCAGGATTTCCGAGTTTACTGTTTGATGGGGGATGGTGAACTCCAGGAAGGGCAGGTTTGGGAGGCGGCGATGACATCCGCCCATTACAAGCTGGATAATGTCTGTGCCATTGTAGATTATAACAATCTCCAGATTGACGGCGAAGTGGAAACCGTTATGGGCATTGCTCCTCTGGCACAAAAATGGCAGGCGTTCAACTGGCATACGATTGAAATTGACGGGCACAATCTGAACCAAATTTTGGACGCCTATGGGGAAGCCAGTATGACAAAGTGCAAGCCAACCGTAATTATCGCCAAAACAATCAAAGGAAAAGGCGTTTCTTTTATGGAAAATGTCGCCGGCTGGCATGGAAAATCTCCCAACAAGACTGAGATGGAGCAGGCGTTGGCTGATATCTATGATCGGAGGTGTGGGCAATGAGCGTAAAATTTCTGCCAAACAGGGATGGGTACGGCAACGGTTTGCTGGCACTCGGCGCTTCCAACCCGGATGTCGTTGTTCTAGATGCTGATCTGGCGAAATCTACCCGCACGGACTGGTTTGCTGCTAAGTTCCCAGAGCGTTTTTTCGATATCGGTATTGCCGAACAAGACATGGTCGGCACGGCTGCCGGCTTGTCGCTGGGGGGTAAAATCCCTTTCACCACTACTTATGGTGTGTTTCTGGCCGGGCGGGCTTGGGATCAGATCCGGACAACTGTGTGCTATTCCGAGCTTAATGTGAAGATTGCCGGCATGCATGGCGGCATATCCGTCGGTCCTGATGGTGCGACTCACCAGGCGTTGGAGGATGTTGCGCTGATGCGGGTTCTGCCCAATATGACTGTCATTGTGCCTTGCGATGCAGTGGAAGGTGAAAAAGCAACCATTGCTGCTGCAAAGCATTGTGGACCATGCTACCTGCGGTTTGCCCGGGAAGCGACCCCGGTGTTCACTGAAATAGAAAACGACTTTGAAATCGGCAAAGCCAATATCTTGCGGGAAGGAACCGATGCCAGCATCATCGGCTGCGGTCCAATTTTATATGAAGCACTGCTGGCCCATGACAAACTGCAGGAGATGGGCATTTCAGCCAGAGTGATCAACATGCACACAGTTAAGCCCATCGATACAACGGCTCTTCTGCATGCTGCCCGGTCCACAGGGTTTATTGTTACCGTTGAGGAACACCAGATTGCAGGAGGACTGGGAAGCGCTGTGGCGGAATTTCTGGTGCAAAACTGTCCGGTGCCGATAGAGATGATTGGCATCCGGGATACATTCGGTGAGAGTGGGCAACCGACGGAACTGGCGATCCGTTATAACCTCACTGCTGAGGATATCATTCGTGCGGTTGTCAAGGGTCTGGCAAGAAAGATGAAATAATAGCAACATCGTTTGAACCAAAAAATATTCGCTAATAATGCAACCATTAAAAACCAGATAACTCAAGGCTTAACGGCTTTGAGTTATTTTTATTTATGTCATTTGGGCAGTATTGAGGTTGTCTATACATTGAAATATACTTTTTTGATCGGATGATATTTTGGAGCCGCTTTATTGTGCACAACAAATGTCATATAATTAAGAAGAGAAACGGTATTTTAGTGCGTAACGGATATTGTCACACTGGAAAAGAAAGGGGTACTTGTTTTTGCAATCAGAAACAGTGATCAAACCCTTGTGGTTGGAATTTGTCAAAGCGGTAAAAGCAGAGGTAGTGCCGGCTTTGGGTTGTACCGAACCGATATCGCTAGCCCTGGCAGCAGCAATTGCCGGGCATTGGTTGGGAAAGCCGGTCGAACGGATTGAAGCCAAGGTCTCGGCAAATTTGATGAAAAATGGCATGGGGGTAACCGTTCCGGGAACCGGTACAACCGGGCTTTATATCGCGGCGGCTGTCGGAGCTCTCGGCGGCGATCCGGAAGGGAAATTAGAGGTGTTAAAAACTCTGACGCAAGATCAGGTTGAGGCTGCCAAACGGATGGTTGCGGACAACCTGGTCCGTCTTGATGTAGCTGACGTGCCGAATGTTCTCTATTCGGAAGCCCGTGTTATTCATGGAGAGGAATGGGTCAGGGTTTGTATTGCTGACACTCATACCCATGTCGTTCTTATCGAAAAAAACGGCAAAGTGGTATTTGCGGAAGAAGCGCAACAGATTGCGACTAACGATACAGAATATTCGCTGGCCGGCGTAAAGGCTCGTGATGTATACGATTTTGCGATTGAGGCTCCGCTAGAAATGATCGGTTTTATTCGCGAATCTGCTACGCTGAACTGCTCTTTGTCAGAAAGCGGTCTGAGTGGGCAGTATGGACTGAACGTTGGGGCCACGATGGGTCGGCAGATCGATCAAGGTTTGCTCTCGGACGGCCTTTTGACCCGGATTTTGATGCGTACCGCTGCCGCATCGGATGCTCGGATGGGAGGGGCGGCGTTGCCTGCCATGACGAATTCCGGTTCTGGGAATCAAGGGATTTCGGCAACCATGCCGGTTGTTGTAATGGCGGAATACATGAAC
>CAYUNV010000013.1:0-2642 GCA_964446265.1 uncultured Negativicutes bacterium
GTGATCAATGATGGAAAAAGCCGCGAAAATTTATGTGGCCGGGCACAAAGGCTTGGTGGGCTCGGCGTTAGTTCGGGCGCTGCAGGCGGCCGGCTACTCGAATTTGCTTTGCCGGACCAGCCGGGAGCTGGATTTGACGCGGCAGCACGCCGTGGAGCATTTCTTCCGCACGGAACGGCCGGACTATGTGTTCCTGGCTGCGGCGCGGGTCGGCGGCATCTGGGCCAACAGCACCCGGCCGGCGGAGTTTATTTACCAGAACCTGATGATCGAGACCAACGTCATCCAGGCAGCCAAGGAAACCGGCGTGCAGAAGCTTTTGTTTCTTGGCAGCTCCTGTATTTATCCTAAGCTGGCGCCGCAGCCGCTGAAGGAAGAATACCTGCTGACCGGAGCGCTGGAACCGACCAACCAGGCCTACGCCTTGGCTAAAATTGCCGGCATCGAGATGTGCCGGTCCTATAACCTGCAGTACGGAACCCACTATATTTCCGTGATGCCGACCAATTTGTACGGGATCAACGATAATTTTGATCTGGAATCTTCCCATGTGCTGCCGGCGCTGATGCGCAAATTCCATGAGGCCAAAGTGAATGGGAACCCACAGGTCGTGGTCTGGGGTACCGGCAGCCCGGTACGGGAATTTTTGCATGTGGACGACCTGGCGTCGGCCTGCCTGTTCCTGATGGAGAACTACAGCGGCAATGAGATTGTTAATATCGGCTGCGGCAGCGGTTTGACGATCCGCGAGCTGGCTCAGCTGATCCAGCGCATCGTCGGTTTCCGCGGGGAGCTGGTTTTTGATACGGAAAAGCCGGATGGAACGCCGGTCAAACTGCTGGACATCAGTCGTTTGGAAAAACTGGGCTGGCAGCCGCGGATTTCGCTGGCAGACGGAATTACGGCGACATACCGCTGGTATTTAGACAATCTGTCAGCGGAAGAAGGGAAGAAGCCATGAAAGTTATCATTTTGGCCGGCGGCGGGGGAACCCGTTTGTTTCCGTTGTCGCGGACCAGCTTTCCCAAACAATTTTTGAAAATCGCCGGCGAGCAGTCGCTGCTCTGCCAGACTGTGGAGCGGTTTTTGCCGCTGGTAAAACCCAAGGATATTATCGTGGTGACGAACCGGGCGTATCGCCATCAGGTGCAGGCGGAACTCGCTTCTTGTGATGCGCAGGAGGCTCATGTCATTCTGGAGCCGGAGGGGCGGAACACCGCGCCGGCCATCGCGCTGGCCGCCCGCTATTGCCTCGACCAGACCGGAGCGGATAGCGGCGAAGTCCTGTTTGTTTCCACTTCCGACCACATCATCCGCCCAACCAACCAATTTATCCAGGCTGTGGAAAAAGCCGCGGCGTTAGCCAGCGCCGGCAAAGTCGTCACCTTCGGTATCCAGCCCGACAAGCCGGAAACCGGCTATGGCTATATCCAGGCCGGGGAAGCGATTGACGGCGGATTTGTTGTCCGCTCGTTTAAAGAAAAACCGGATAAGGCGACGGCGGAACGCTATTTGGCGGCGGGCGGCTATTATTGGAACTCTGGGATGTTTGCCTTCACCATCGATTGCATTTTGGAAGAATTCAAAGCCTATCAGCCGGATATTTACCGTCTGGTTTCCTTGTCCTATGCGGAGCTGCAAGAGCGGTTTACCGACATGCCGAATATCTCGCTCGACTATGCGGTGGCCGAACAGTCTCAACGAACGGTGATCCTGCCTTTTACGGCCTATTGGAACGATATCGGTTCCTGGGATGCGATTTACGATGTGCTGGACAAAGACGTTGCCGGCAATGCGATCGAAGGGGATTGCCTGGCAATTGACTGCAGCAATACTTTGATGCTGGGCCACGACCGGTTTTTGGCCGGGATCGGGCTGGAGGACTTGCTGGTGGTGGAAACCGCGGACGTGATTGTTGTCGCCCACAAAGGTGAGTCGCAAAAAGTCAGCGGGGCCGGCGGGAAGCGGATGAGCCGACAACGACGATGCGGCCGTGGGGCAGTTATACGGTGCTGGGGGAAGGGAAAGGCTACAAAATGAAAAAAGTGGTCGTGAATCCCGGCCATTCCTTAAGCCTGCAGATGCACTACCACCGCAGCGAGCATTGGGTCGTGATCGGCGGTACGGCCAAGGTTACGCTTGATGAAACGGAAAAAATGGTGCATAAAAATGAAAGCATTTATATTCCGCCCTCGACCAAACACCGGTTGGAAAACCCCGGCAAGCTGCCTCTGGAAATTATCGAGGTGCAGAACGGTGATTATCTGGGCGAGGATGATATTGTGCGGTTTGAGGATCGTTACGATCGGATATAACCGCACATAACTTCAGCATAAGGATACTATCCAACGCTTCGACTCTGACGCTTAACCTCCGCTTGTGGATAGTATCCTTATGCTTATGCGGTCACGAGAACCGTCCCCTTGACCGCAACTCATTGAACGGAGAATATATCCGTTCTTTTTTTATATCAATTAAGGAAAATGTGGTATTATAGTATGGGATCTTATTAGATGGGTTTACTGGGAAAGGGTGAAATAAGTGAACAAAATAACGGTTCTCATACCGTGTTATAATGAACAAGCCGTCCTCCGGCAATTATGGGAGCGGCTCGCGGCCGTAATCAACGGGATCAGCGACTG
>CAYUNV010000013.1:2652-17033 GCA_964446265.1 uncultured Negativicutes bacterium
TTCGAAGTTCTGTTTGTTAATGACGGCAGCTGCGACAATACGGTGGCAATCATCAAGTCGCTGGCCGAAACGGATCCGCGGATCTCGTACCTCGATTTGTCGCGCAACTTCGGCAAGGAACTGGCCATGATCGCCGGCCTGGACTATGCGACCGGTGATGCCGTGGTGATCATGGATGCCGATCTGCAGCATCCGCCGGAGATGATACCGGAAATGATCGGCTATTGGCAACAAGGGTATGACGATGTCTGCGCCAAGCGCAGGAAACGGACCGGCGAGCCTTTTTTGCGGCGCTGGGCCGCCAATACCTTTTACCGCCTGTTGCAAAAAATCACGAAGATCAAGATCCAGGAAAACGTGGGCGATTTCCGCCTGCTGGACCGGCGGTGTGTGGAAGCGATCAAGCTGATGCGCGAATCCCAGCGTTATACCAAGGGTTTGTTCAGCTGGGTCGGCTATACGAAAAAAGAAATTTTGTTTGATTCGGCAGAACGGGCGGCCGGCGAGACGAAATGGGGGCTGCTGGGCCTGATCAACCTGGCCATCGAGGGGATTACGTCCTTTACGACGCTGCCGCTGCGGATGTCTTCGGTCGGCGTTATTGTTTCCTTCTTTGCCTTTGCCTATATGGCGGTGATTATTTTCAACACGCTCATGTTCGGCGACCCGGTACAGGGCTATCCGACTCTGATTACCGTGATCCTGTTCTTGGGCGGCATCCAGCTGATCTTTCTCGGGATCATCGGGGAATATCTGGGGCGGGTTTTCAATGAAACGAAACGGCGGCCGCTGTACCTGGTGAACGAGTACAACGGCAAGCGGGTGCTATATCGCGAAGGAAGCCGCGGATATAGGGATGATGGAGTGAAGGACGATTGAAAAAGTTAGTACAAGGGGAAACCGGAGCGTACATTGTTTTCGGGATCCTGACGACGGTTGTGAATTTTGTGAGCTATATGGTTTTTACCAAGCTCCTGCGTTTGGATTATAAAGTGGCGGCGTCGCTGGCCTGGGTTTTGGCGGTCGTGTTCGCGTTTGTCACGAATAAGCTGTTTGTGTTTAAAAGCGAAGAGACGAATAAAGCGGTGCTGGTGAAGGAAGCGTCCGGCTTTCTGTTTTTCCGGGGGCTGTCGTATTTTGTCGACATTTTTTCGATTATTGTGCTGGTGGAGTGGCTGGGCGTGTATGACGCCGTATCCAAGATTATCGCCAGCGGGATTGTGGCGGTATTCAACTATATTGCCAGCAAGTATGTGATTTTCCGGTTGCGGCTGAAGACCGGGGAATGACAGACGGATATCATCCATAAGCGGAAGTCAAGTGTGAATGAGCCTTGGGTTCGGAAAGATAATAGGCGAACCGAACCCTTAGAGCGAATTTATTTCGAATTCTACAGCCTGTTGACGAAGTCTTACAGGCTGTTAATGAGATCAACGGTGAAGCGTTGGATGATATCTGTCAGCAGGCACGGGGACGGTTCTCGTGACCGCAGGCGAATGGTTTGTAGAGGAGAGAATATGAAAAAATTAATTGTTAACGCCGATGATTTTGGGCGTCACATATCCGTCAACCGGGCCATCATCCAGGGGTATGAAACCGGATGCATCACCAGCGCCTCTTTGATGCCGGGCGGTGAAGCGTTTGACGATGCGGTGGCAAAGGCCGCCGCCCATCCGGACCTCGGGATTGGCGTCCATCTGACGTTGATCGGCGAGAAACCGGTACTGGATCCGGCGAAGATCCCTTCGCTGGTCGATGAAAAGGGTCGGCTGTTCCAGGAATACCCGCAATTTTTACCACGGTTCTTGCGGAGCCAGATCAAGCTGGAGGATGTGCGGAAGGAACTGACAGCGCAAATGGAAAAAATCGCCGCCAGCGGCCTGCCGATCACGCATATCGACAGCCATCAGCACCTGCATGTGCTGCCAGGCGTAATCGATATTGTCCTGGATTTGGCGGAACAGCATAACATTACGGCGCTGCGGACTCCGGTCGTGCCGCTCAGTTTTACCGGCGGCTATCCGCAGCAGTTCGGCCAGTTTATCAAGCGCGCCGGGCTGGTATTTTTGGCCAGGCTGGCCAGAGCCAAGGCCCGGAAACGCGGGTTTCGCATCCCGGACCACTTTTTTGGGATCGTAGCGGGCGGCAGCCTGCGGGAAGCTTGTATGGTTGATATTGTCCGCAATCTGCCGGACGGCGTCAGCGAAGTGATGGTGCATCCCGGCGATGACGACCAGGTTCTCGGCACGGAGTGCGGCTGGTCCCATCCGTTTGAGGAAGAGCTGGAGGCGGTGTTGAGCGCGCAGGTGCTGACGCTGATACGGGAAAAGGGGATCCAGCTTGTGTCATTCAAGGAAGTGAAATAATCAGTCTGATCGATGGAAAAAATAAGAGGGTCATGCCGAAAACAGTGAATGGTTTCAGCATGACCCTCTTATTTTGTTTATTTCCCTTTCAGTTGGATGTCTTCCAGGCGGTAGTAATCGCAGAGATGCGTTTTGGATACCCGGTTGTCCAGATCCTCAAAGTATACGTGCCGCAGGACCCGGTTTTTGATCGACACCGGCTCGACTTCGAGGCTCGTCACGCCCTGGGCGGCCATTTGGGCGACATAGGCCATCCGCCGGCCGTCTTCGCGGTGGATCACCACATGCTGGTACAGGGTTGCCGCCGCCATTGGAACTAGGATGACTCCGGCCAACCAGGCCAGATGTTTTTTACGGCCGGTATCCAGCAGATACTGCCGCACTTCCGGGATGGTAAACACGCTGGCTGCGCCGATGATCAAGAACACGACCGAGCCGTAAGAGGCGCGGGCCGGGAAGCGGGGCGAAGCAACCATGACGAAATGGTTGACTACCGCCAAAGCGATCCAGGCGGCCGCATGGTAAAGCGCCGGATAGGCGGCCAGCATTTCACGCATAGAAATTTTAGCGGAAATGGTTTTGATGTCTTTTTTGCGCAAGCCGGCTTTCGTGCAGGCATAGCGGAAGATAAACGTGACGGTCAGCAGATATACGAACATCTCTTCTAAGCCGGACATGGTATTGAACAACTGCGCTTTTAGTTTGGCGTTCGCCAGGCCGAACTTTACGGCGACCTGGTTATACAGCGTATTGCCGAGCCATTGCGAGAAAAAATTGTCGTTCACATACGATACCAGCAAAAAGACGATCACGCCGGCCAGCAATGCCATTGAAACGGTGAGGGGGTTCTTGGCATTTTCCTGTCCGGCAGCCAGGATGCCTCTTTTCTTGGCGTAGTCCAGCAATAAATACCGCCAGACGAAGACCAGGAACAAGACCACCGGCAACACGTAAAACAGGGTTTCGACTCCGGCGGCGATTAAATTCGTAACATGGTAAATAAATTTGGTGGTGGATGCCGCGGCCCGGACATAGTTGCCGGGAGCCAGGACGAGAAGGGCGGTACCGGCAATGGCGCCAAGCAGCCCTGCAACCATCCATTTTTGCAAGGCTTTTTTTCGGAAAAAATAGAGGGTAAAACAGGCCGTTGCCAGAGTCATGGCCACGGCGGTATTTTCAATCGTCCAACCGGCCAGAATGCCGCCCAAGAACATGCCGATGACGGCCAGGAATCCATCCCGCCAGAGCGGTTTTTGCAACAAAGCGAAATGGTACGGCAATAGAAACGCGAGGATTAGGACGGCGGTAAACAGGTAGCCGGTCGCGCCGGCCATCCAGAGGTTGACTTCCGCGAAGTGCGGCAAGCCCAGCCAGGCAAACAAAATAATGGCCAACAGGATGTAAGGGTTAAAGCGGAGCAAGATTTTTCGCTGGGAGTGCCAGTATATCAATATCATCAGCGCCGTGTAGCAAAAGGCCATGAAGGGGTTGTACCATTGTTTGCCGAGGTACAGCGAGCCGTCCAGCAGCAGATAGGCTACCATCCGGCCGCCGTGGGTCATGTAATGGATATACAGGGACCGGAACACGTCCGGCCAGGAGCTGAGGTGGTCCAGTGTGCCCCAAATGAGTGCGTAGCCGTAGTCGTCTCGGTGCATAGGCATCAGGATGTTCAGGGCCAGCATGTAGACAAATATCAGGGCGATCAGGCCCCAGGCAAAACGATTTTGGGTAGAGTTGTTTTCAGTTTGTTGCGGTTGCATCGATTGTTCCTTCCTTCCGTTCGGCGAAAACCAGACTGCGGCGGCATTTTCTGCCGCCGTTCTTTATTTTACAATATATTTATGATACACGTTCCCGCCAGTTCGGACAAGTCTTATTCTGTAATCGATGCGAAAGAGATGTCGGGCAGGGCGGCGGTGCGGTCACGGGGACGGTTCTCGTGACCGGGACGTTCGGGCGCGGTCACGAGAACCGTCCCCTTGACCGCGCGGGCTTGTACAAGATTTTGCGCTGGAGCAGGAAATATCTAACATATGTAGAAAGAATGAGCAAAGAAAAATCCAAGAACAATTCGATTTCAACAATTCGATTTCAACGGGATGAAGATGATTATAAGGAGAGGATACTGTTTGAATATTTTTGATGTACTCAGCCAGAGCGAACAACGCTGCCCGGAGCGCCAAGCCATTTTGACACCGGGAAAAAAGCCGTTAACGTATCGGGAATGTAAAACGCAGGTGTTGGAGATTGCCGGCCTTCTAGCCGGGTTTGGGATCCGCAAGGGAGACCGCATTTCGCTGGTGATGCCGAACGGTCCGGAAATGGTGACGGCGTTTTTGGCGGTAACGGCCATTGCGGCCTGCGCACCGCTGAATCCTGCTTATTCAGTGGAGGAATTCCGGTTTTACCTGACGGATTTGCAAGCCAAAGCGGTCATTGTCACGGAAGGGCTCTCTACGCAAGTCGTTCAGGCTGCGCAAGAAATGAGAATCCCAGTGATTTGGCAGCGGACGGCGGAGCAGGACCCGGCAGGCATTTTTTCGCTGCAGCATGCCGATATGGGAAAAGCCGGGTCGCTTGAGTTTGCCGGTCCGGAAGAAACGGCGCTGGTTTTGCATACCTCCGGGACCACCGGACGGCCGAAGATTGTTCCGATTGCCCATAAAAACATCGTAATTTCCGCGCGAAATATTGCCGCGAGCCTGGCGTTGACGCCGCAGGACCGATGCCTGAATGTCATGCCGCTGTTTCATGTTCACGGGTTGATCGGCGCCGTGCTGTCCTCATTGGCGGCCGGCGGCAGCATGATTTGCACCCGGGGGTTTGATCAGGCACTCTTCTTCGACTGGCTGGCTGATTTGTCGCCAACCTGGTATACGGCGGTGCCGACCATCCACCAGGCCGTCCTGCTGCGGGGCAAACAATATGGGCAGCAGGGTATGCGGCACTCGCTGCGGTTGATCCGTTCATCGTCGTCGCCGCTTTCGCCGGAAACGGCCAAAAATATCGAAGCACTGTTTTCCGTACCCATTCTCGAAGCCTATGGAATGACGGAAGCCGCCCATCAGATGGCAGTGAACCCCTTGCCGCCGAGGCAGCGGAAACCGGGCTCCGTCGGCCAAGCGGCGGGCTGTAAAATTCAAATTATGGGCGAAGCCGGCTGCTTGCTGGCAACGAATCAAACCGGTGAAATCGTGATCCAGGGGGAAAACGTCATTTCCGGCTATGAAAATAATGAAAAGGCCAACCAGGAAAGTTTTGTCAACGGCTGGTTCCGAACCGGCGACCAGGGCTTTTTGGATGCGGACGGATATCTGTTTATCAACGGCCGTACCAAAGAAATGATCAACCGGGGCGGCGAAAAAATATTCCCGCGGGAAATTGACGAGATCTTGCTGCGTCATCCCCAGGTTCAACAGGCCGCCGCCTTTGCCATGCCGCACCCGACGCTGGGGGAAGACCTGGCCGCCGCCGTCGTGCTGGAGGAAAAAGCCGAGCTGGATGAGAAAGAGCTGCGGCAGTTTGTCGCGCAACAAGCGGCTTATTTTAAAGTCCCGGCCCGCATCGTGTTTGTCGAGCGGATCCCGCTTGGTCCCACCGGCAAAATTCAGCGGGTTGGGCTGGCCGAGAAATTGGGACTGAACCAGGAAATTCCGCGGCAGATTCCTCCCGCCCAGCCGGAAACAGCAACGCCCCTGCAGACGCTGATCCGCTCTGCCTGGGCCGAAGCGTTTGGTCAGCCGCAAATCGGCATCGAGGATGATTTTTTTGCCCTGGGCGGAAACTCCATTCAAGCGATGCAGATCATTGCCCGCATCCGGGACGGCAGCGGAGTCAATGTATTGTTTACCGAATTTTTCACGGCGCCAACCATTGTCGAATTGGCTGCACTGGTTGAACGGAAACGCAGAGAGGATGGACTTGTTTGAATCGAGGATGTGAAGCAATGGAACAAGATAAGCAGCATGTTTTATCGTTTGAGCAGGAGCGGCTTTGGTTTCTGGACCGGATGGATCCGGGGAATCCGGCCTATAATCGGATCTGTGCGTTCAAATTGAGCGGAAAATTGAATAGAGACGGCCTGACCGCCGGTTTGCAGGCGATTTTCCGGCGTCATGATACTCTTCGTGCCTGTTTTCCCAGCGAACAGGGGCGACCGTATCAAATCGTGCGTTCCGGCGTGGAACTGGAAGTCCGGGTTGCGGAGTGCACCAGCTCCCTGCCCCAACAGATTGCCGAGGAAACTAACAGGCCATTTAACCTGGCGGAAGATATTCTGGTAAGGGCGCTGCTCATTCGTCTTACCGACGAAGAAGCGGTTCTGATCCTGACGTTCCACCATATTATTTTCGACGGCTGGTCTTTGGCCATTCTGCGGCGGGAACTGGCGAGCCTCTATACGGCGTTTGTGAAGGGCGTTCGGCCTGATCTTAAGCCGCTGCCGGCTCAGTATACCGATTATGCGGCGCGGCAGCGACAGCGCCTGACCGGCCCGGTTCTGGAAGAAGGGCTGCGCTACTGGCGGCAACAATTGTGTGGGCCGTTGCCGGAAATGGAACTGCCCTTTAGGAAAACCCGGCCGGCCCAGCAGACGTTTGCCGGAGCTAGTGTTACGATCCATTTCTCCGCTGATTTGCTGGCCGCGATCCGGCAGTTCTGCCGGCAGGAACGGCTTACACCCTTTATGGTGTTCGTTGCGGCGCTGCAGGCGCTGCTGTACCGGTACACCGGGCAGACGGACTGTATCATCAGTTCGATGGCGTCCGGCCGCACGCAACAGGAAATCGAGCCGCTGATCGGCTTGTTTGTCAATACGCTGGTGATCCGGAGCAATCTGGCCGGCAATCCCACGTTTCGCGAACTCGCGGCCCAGGTGAAAACAACAGTGCTGGAAGCCTATAACCACCAGGAAATTCCCTTTGCCAAGCTCGTGGCCGAACTCAATCCGCAGCGGACTCTCAACCGGCCGCCGTTTGCCCAAATTTTGATTAACATGCATAATATGCCGCAGGCACAAGATACCGCAGCCGATCTGGCGATCGAAGAATTTGCGCTGGCCGACAGCACCGCGTCGGGTGACCTTACTGTAAAAATTACGGAACGCAATGGGGCTTTCACCGGGTTGCTGATTTACAATACGGATTTATTCGAACGGGAAATGATGGAGCGCATGGCCGGGCATATGACCACCCTGCTGCAGGGTGCTGTCGATCATCCGGACACGATGGTTTCCGCCCTTCCGCTCCTTAGCGGACCCGAACGGGATCAATTGGTATGTTCCTGGAACGGCCGGACCGCGGAATATCCGCGGGCAGCTTCGCTGGTTCAGTTGTTTGAAGAACAAGTGGAACGGTTTCCGGATGCGATTGCCATCTCCTATCGAGACGATGCGCTGAGTTACCGGGAATTGAACCGGCAAGCCAATCAGCTGGCGCATTACCTGGTTGAGCAGGGCGTGGTTCCCGGTAGTAAAGTTGGAGTCTGCCTGGAACGGTCGCCGGCGGTCATCCGCTCTTTTCTGGCAGTTCTGAAAGCGGGTGGAACCTATGTGCCGCTGGATCCGGCCTATCCGACGGAACGGTTGTCCCTGATGGCGGAAACGGCGCAGATTTCACTGCTGATCACTGACACGGCTTCCGGACCGCGTGTCCGGACTGAAAACAGCGAACCCCTTCTTTTGGATGGCCTGACCGAGATCCTGGCTGCTCAACGGCCGGAAAATCCGGCCCGGTCGATTGGCGCGGACCATGCGGCCTACATCATGTTTACTTCCGGCTCGACCGGCCGGCCCAAGGCCGTTTCCGTCACGCACCGCGGCGTTGCTAGATTGGTGAAAAATCCGGATTTTGATTTTCTGGGCCCGGATCAGGTCTTTTTGCAGCTCGCGGCCGTTGCGTTTGATTTTTCCACGTTTGAAATTTATGGCGCGCTGTTGAACGGGGCCCGCTTGGCGATCATTGACGCCGACCTGCCTTCGTTGGAACAAATTGGCGAGACGCTGCGGCAACATGGAGTCACGACGTTTTGCGGCGGGCCGGAGTTGCTGACGATGCTCCTGAAGACGCGGAGCCGGGAGCTTTCTGGTGTACGGCAGGTTTTGTCCGGTGGCGAAGTCTTGCCGCCGGCCCTGGTAACCAATTTGCAGCAAATCGGCTGCCGCGTGGTTAATATTTACGGGCCAACGGAAAACACGGTCTGCACAACTATGTTTTCCGTTCCGGACGGTTGGTCTTCTGACGCGGTGGTTCCGATCGGCCGGCCAATCGCCAATGATTATGTCTACATTCTGGATCCGAACCACCAACTGGTTCCGATCGGCGTTCCCGGCGCGCTGTTTGTCGGCGGTGACGGCTTGACGAGTGGGTATGTGAACCAGCCAAACCTGACCAGGCAGCGGTTTATCGCCAACCCGTTTCCGCAACCACCGGGCAGCCTCCTCTACAACACGGGCGATATTGTGAAATGGCTGCCCGATGGCACCCTTGCTTTTCTGGGCCGCTGTGACAATCAAGTGAAGGTGCGTGGCTGTCGCATCGAATTGGGCGAAATTGAAGCGATCCTGGGCGCCCATCCGGAATTGGAGCAAGTGCACGTGGCTGTGCAGCAAACCGTCGCGGCGGAAAAAACGATTGTCGCCTATGTGATGAAAAAAGAGTCCAGTCGCTGTGATGCCGAGCAATTGCGGACGTATCTGCGGACCAAGCTGCCGGCGTATATGCTGCCGGCAGCGTTCATGTTTCTTGACAGTATGCCGTTGACGCCGGTCGGCAAGATTGACAAAGCTGTTTTGCCGGTACCGCAATTTCTGGCCGGCGACGATCATCGGAAATCATTCGCAACCCCCCGCGGCGAGCGGGAGCGCGCCATGGTGGAGCTCTGGGAGCGGCTGTTGGAACGGCGGCCGATTGGCATCCGGGATGGCTTTTTCGAGTTGGGCGGGCATTCGCTGCTGGCGATGCGCTTAATGGCGGATATTGAAAAACGATTTGGCGAACGGTTTCCGGTTTCGTTGATTTTTACGGCCGATACCGTGGAAAAATTGTGCGGCAGTCTGTCCGCTCCCCAAGCGCCTGCTTCGTCCCGGCTCGTCCCCATTCGGCCCCAGGGCGCGAAACCGCCGCTGTTCTGTATTCATTCGATTACCGGTGAAGTGGTGTCGTATCGGAATTTATTGCCGTACTTGGATGACGAACAGCCGGTATACGGACTCGCCTTTGATTTCCGGACGGTAGACCAGGCGGATTTGACCATTCACGGACTGGCAGCCCGCTATATCCAAGAAATCCAGACGGTAGATCCGCAGGGCCCTTATTATCTGCTGGGGCATTCCCTGGGCGGCCTGCTTGTTTATGAAATGGCGCAGCAACTGTGGCGAGCCGGCTACTCTGTGGCGCTTCTGGCGATCATTGATACCGCCAACCCGAACGTCTATAAGGCCGGCCACACCCCCTTCCTGGCGAGGACGGCCTTTAAGATCCGCCGGTTTTTGGCGAAATCGCCCCAAGTGCGGAAAGAATACCTTGCCGACCGGTGGCACAAACTCCTACTCCGGCTGGGGACGGAAAGTTCGGAACGCAATCGTTTGAAAGCCGTAAAAAAAACGCTCCGAGCCGCGTTTAACCGCTACCGGGCGCAACCGTATCCGGGTCATCTGGTATTGTTTCGCGCTCTGGACCGCGAGCGTACTGCCTTGGCGCAGGATACGACCTTGGGCTGGAAAGAACTGATCCGAGGGAGGATCAGCCTGTATGAAAACCCGCACAGTCATGCCGAGATCATCGACCGGAAGAACATTGGACATTTTGCCGTGGACTTTCGGATCTGTCTGGCGGAAGCGCAGCAGACTCATGATTAAGAATGAAAAACCCATCTTGCTGGCTGGCGGGATTCAACTTTGGCAAATGGATTTGTCCAGTTTGGATCGGAGCGGGGCGGAAAGTTGGGAACTGTTGAGTCCTGTGGAAAAAAAACGGGCCGCGGGTTATCGTTTTCCCCGGGACCGGGAACGCTTTGTTCTGCGCCGCGCCCTGTTACGGATATTGCTGGGGTTTTACACTGGACAGGAACCGGAAAAGGTCCAATTCAGCGTCGGTCCCTTTGGCAAGCCGTTTCTTGATCCAGGACCGGTGGGCGGGCCGCTGCACTTTAATTTGTCGCACAGCGGCGATGTGGTGGCATATGCTTTTTCGCAGACCTGCGCAGTCGGTATCGATATTGAAAAAGTCGATCCGGGTTATCCATGGGAGACGGTGGCCGGTCACTGCTGCTCGGAGCAGGAACGGCAGCAAATCCGGTGCCTGCCGGAAGAACAACGCAGGCGAGCCTTTTATTCTCTCTGGACCTGCAAGGAAGCTTGGCTCAAGCTGACCGGCCAAGGCTTATCCGCATTGACGGATACCTTGCGGGCGTCTTGGCTGGATCCGGATCGCTATTTGGTCTTGTCTCTGCAACTGGGGGAAGACTATGTGGGCCATGTAATTTCCGGTTAGAATCGGAAGGCGGAACCGTCCCCTTGACCGCAGGCTGACCCCCATCACTACACCGTAAACAGGTCGCGGATTTCGGTTTCGTTCATTTTGCTGAGGAAGTGTTCGCCAGGCTGGATCAGCGTGTCGATCAATTCCTTTTTCTTTTGCTGCAGGAGATAGATTTTCTCCTCGATCGTGCCCTTGGTGATCAGCTTGTAGACCTGCACGGGGTTCTTTTGCCCGATCCGGTAGGCGCGGTCGGTGGCCTGGTCTTCGACCGCCGGATTCCACCACGGGTCGTAATGAATGACGACATCCGCGCCGGTCAGATTGAGGCCGGTACCGCCGGCTTTCAGCGAAATCAAGAACACGTCCTTTTCGCCGCCGTTGAAGGCGTGGACCAGGCGAATGCGCTCCTCGGCTTTGGTCGAGCCGTCCAGGTAATGGTACGGGATCTCTAAGGCGGTCAGCTCCTGCCGGATCAAATCCAGCATGCCGGTGAATTGCGAAAACAGCAAAATGCGGTGCTTGCCGCTGAGGGCGTCGCTGATCAGTTCGGTCAGCATATTCAGCTTGCCGCTGCCGCCATGGTAATCTTCAATAAACAGCGACGGATGGCAGCACAGCTGCCGCAGCCGCGTGAGCAGCGACAAGATCTTGATCTGACTCTTTTCAAACCCGTTGGACAGGACTTCTCGTTCGAACTCCGACCGGGCCCTTTGCAGCCAGGCGCTGTACAACTTGGCCTGCGCGGCGGTCATGTCGTTCGTCATCTTGGTTTCCGTTTTTTCCGGCAGTTCCTTGAGGACTGCTTTTTTCATGCGCCGCAAAATGAACGGGCGGATGTGCCGGTTCAACTCCTGCAGCGCCTTTTCCTCTTTGTTTTTGACGATCGGGATCTCAAACCGGCTGCTGAACGTCTTGTGCGACCGCAGATAGCCCGGCATGAGAAAATCAAACACCGACCACAACTCGGTCAGGGTATTTTCAATCGGCGTCCCGGTCAAGGCAAAATAGCATTTCGCCTTCAGCCGCTTCACCGCCTTGGCGTTCAGGGTGTTGGCGTTTTTCACATGCTGCGCCTCGTCGATGAAACAATACTTGAAGCGGAGGTCTTCGTACAGGGCGATGTCGCGTTTGATCAGGCCGTAAGAAGTGACGACCAGGTCGGCGGTTTCGATGTCCTGCATTTGGCTGAACCGCTCACGCTGCTGCCCGGAAATGACCAGCACCTTGAGATCCGGCGCGAATTTGGCCACCTCATCCTGCCAGTTGTAGACCAGCGAAGTCGGCACAATGACAATCGACGGCTCCGGCAGCGGCCCTTTTTCCGACAGCAAAAACGTCAGCACCTGCAGCGTTTTGCCCAAGCCCATGTCGTCGGCCAAAATTCCGCCCAGGCCGTGATGGGCCAGCGATTTCAGCCACTTGAAGCCCGTTTTCTGGTAATCGCGCAGCTTGCCCTGTATTCCGGCGGGAACCGTGTATTCGACGTCGTGCGGCTCGCGGATGTCCTGCACCAACTGCTTGAACGCGCCGTTGCGCTCCAGGGAAAAGTCCCCGCTCTCCCGCGCCAGGCTGTCGAGAAACAAAGCCCGGTACTTCGGCAGCGTCGCCCGCTGTTTTTCCACTTCCGCCGGCTTTAAGCCGAGCTGTTCGATCAAATCGGCGGCCGCCCGGAATTCGGCCGAATCGAGCGAAATAAACGTCCCGTCCCGCAGGCGGTGATAGCGTTTTTTTACTTTGTACGAAGCCAGCAGTTCCAGCAGTTCTTTGGTGGAGGCGCCTTCGTACTGCAGGGAAAACTCCAACAAATCCTGTTCGGCGTCCAGGCGCACCGCGGCGCCGATTTTGGCAGGCTGGCGGATGCAGCCGGCTTTCAGGGCATCGGAATAAAAGACATCGGCGATTTCCTGCACTTGCGGCAGCGTTTCTTCCAGAAAAGAAAAGGTCGCTTCTTCGCTCGACTGGGCCAACGTATTGGCAAACGGGGCAAACTCGTGACGGCGGAACAACGACAGCAACTGGTTTTCTTCCACGGTCGACCGCAGCAGCCATTTTCCCTGCAGCGCCTCGTCATCGGCGGGAGCGCCGGCCAGTGGGTCCACGGTGACCGAACCGTAGTGAAATTCGACCCGCGCGCTGATGCCGTCGCCGAATTTGTCCAGATACACGCGTTTTTCCAGCGGTTCTTTGTAAAACCGGTCATATACAGACGGTTCCACTTCGATCGCGGCAATCGTTTCCAGCGCCGGCAGCGTCCCGGACACAAAATCCGATACCGCCGCGTCGGGAATGGGCAGGATGGCGGGCTTGCCGGCCGCAAAACAGTGGAGCAGGGGTTTGACGCTACGCGAAAAATCCGGATCCGTCTTGTAAATGATCCCGGCATGGAAGAGGTAGCGGAATTGCGCATCCAAACCATGCCAGCTCGCCGACGGTGTCCGCAAGCTGCAATGCAAGCCGCCGGGAACCTCGTTGACAGTGAGGGCCAGTGGCGGACGGCCTTCGACGATCGTTAGGTTTTCGAACCGCTGGCCGTTGATTTGGGCGGCAAACGAATGCTCGGCCATGAGGGTGAAAAACTGCAGTAAAGTGGAATCGGTCAGCCGCAGCCGCCGGGGCTCGCCAAAGACCCGGCTGGAAGAGGGAGTAATGCTCCAACCGGAGCGCTGCTGTTCATCGACAAAAATCCGCTCCAGCATCGATGCCAAAGCGGCAAAAGGCTTGTCGAACGTCATAGCCTGTGGCTGCAGGGTGAAGTTTTTGCCGAACACCAGGCTCTGGCCGTCCTGCCAAGCAGTCAGCAATTGGGGAATATCTTTCACCACGTACAGGCGGTCGGTACCGATGGAAAACTCCAGCCAATGCTCTTTGCGGTAGCCGGTTTCGTCCATACAATACAGCGGCTGCAGCTGTATTGTGGTTTTGGCAGCCGGTTCCGCCGCAGCGCCCGCTTCTTTGAAAAAGGCCAGCAGGTTTTGCGCTTCGGGGGTGAACGGCAGAGTATCGGGTAGATTTTTGGCCGGAGAATTTTCGGGCGAAGTGCCGGGCGCGTTCCCGGGCGGCGCGAAACGGAGCAGGCTGGCTGGCGGGGGCGGAGCTATGGGGAGGGGCTTAAAATAGTGATGCCAGTTGCTTTGGATCGCTTTCATCACGGCGATGATGTGTTTGCAGGCGCCATCATAGTTATAGTATGCCGGGCAGGTACAGGAATAAGAGCGCATCTTCTGCTCGGCATCGAAATCCACCGAGATATCGTACCAACGGGTGCCTTTTACCCGCGCTTCGAAGCCGGAGATATCCGGAAAAAAACGCAGCTTTTTTACGTCGCCGTCGCGGAAGCAGGCCAGTCCTCTGGAATAGGAACTGGTTAGCGCTGCTTCGGCTTTGATTTGTTGGTCAGTCAGCATGGGTTGTGTTGGGCGGATAGGCTAGGAGTTGTACGGTCAAGGTGCGGTCAAGAAGTGCGGGGCAAGGGGCGGGTATCGGGTGCCCCCCCACCCCCCAACCGCACCGGGACACCCCCCCGCACCCCCAACCC
>CAYUNV010000013.1:17043-24312 GCA_964446265.1 uncultured Negativicutes bacterium
TCACGTACACGAGACCCGTCCCCTTGACCGCACTCCTGCCTATCCGCTTTCCTTTCTTTCTTGTTTATCGTTAGGCCATTTTCGTTTCCGGAGGTAAGGAAAGGGGAACGATGGTGACAGGGCAGACGGCGGCATTGACGACGCCGTAGCTGACGCTGCCCAGGACTCCGCCGAGGATCGGGTTCATGCCGCGGGAACCCATCACGATCATCCGGATGCTGCTGTTTTTGGCTTCCGTAATGATTTGCTGGCGGGCGTCACCGATCCGCAGTTTCAGTTCATACTGGATGCCGGAGGCTTCCAGTTCTTTTTTCATGGGTTCGAGAGCTTCCTGAAAGAGCTGCTCCTGATATTCGCGCATCTCGTCTTCGCTGAACAGCAGTTTCGTATGTACCGTGCGAAAGCCGGGCTGAACATTCAGCACCAGAAGTTTTTCATTCAGTGCTTTGGCCAGAGTTATCGCCAGGCGCAAGGCTTCCGTCGCATTCTGTGAACCGTCAAACGGGACCAGCAATCCTGTTTTCATCGCTATTCCTCCCCAGTATTCGACTATTTGATGCAAGATAGGTTTACAAGCGGGTGTAGAAAATTATCCTTACCCAGTCACTCCGATCGTTGACGGCAACAATCGTGCCGTTTATTACCTTCATCATACCATAATTTTCGGATTTCCAGAAGAGAAGGGGACGGTCCGGCGAAGAGTTCGGCGGCCGGCGGACTGCAGTTCCCGGTGAATTAGCGAAAAAGAAGAAAGGGCGGTCCCTTTGACCGCCTTCCTTTGCAGGAAAGCAAATCCCCGGCGCCGAAAAGGAAAACATACGATGACGGTGCAGTCCGGTCACGAGAACCGTCCCCTTGACCGCGCAAAAACCGCTGGAGGTGAGTCGAATAGGACAGAGTATGCTGGACGAAAAGCAGAGGGAAATCATTGTTCAATATTTGCAGACCAAGTTCCGCCCGTGGCTGGTGCTTCTCTACGGATCCTGGGCGGCAGGCCGGGCGAGGAAAGACAGCGATGTGGACGTTGCTTTTTTGAGCGATGCGGCGGCCAACTCTTACGATGTGTTCCTAGCCGGCCAGGAACTGGCGGTCCAACTTGGCCGGGATGTTGATTTGCTGGATTTATCGAAGGCGTCCACGGTTCTGAAAGCGCAAATCGTCAGCAGGGGGCGGATTTTGTACTGTGGTGACGAACCGCGGCGAATGTTTTTTTTCATGCGGGCATTAAAAGAATACGCGGTTTTGAATGAAGAACGGGCGCCGATTTTGGCGGAAATCGCCGGAAGGGGCAGTGTGTATGACCACAGACGTGGTTTATAATAAAGCGCAAATTATCGAACGTTGTCTGCGGCGGATTGAGGAAGAGTACGCCGGCAATCCGGAGAACCTTACCAACTACACGAAGCAGGATTCGATCATCCTGAATATCCAGCGGGCCTGCGAAGCGGCCATTGACCTGGCGATGCACCTTGTTGCGGAGAAAAAACTGGGACTGCCGCAAAACAGCCGGGATGCGTTCGAATTGTTGGCGGAGGGCGGAATAGTAGAACGGAAATTAGCGCAAAATTTGCAGTCGATGGTGGGTTTCCGTAATATTGCGGTGCATGATTACCAGGCGGTCAATTTGACAATTGTGCAGGCCGTCATTGAAAAACACCTGCCGGACTTGCTTCGATTTGTGGAAACGGTACTAAAAACGAAATAGCTTGACAGTTTTCCATCAATTTCTTCCGGTGGGGCGGTCAGGGGGACGGTTCTGGTGACCAGGCGCAGCCGCTTTGGTCACGAGAACCGTCCCCCTGACCGCCCCACCTTTCTTTTTTGTTCCCCGTTGATAAAGCCCCTTTCGCGGAATGTATGTGAGTGAAAGGGGGTGAGACGATATGGCAGTAAGCAATGTACCGCAATCCAGCCGTTTCGTGGTGAAGGTCCAAACCGGACTGAACGCAGCCGGCAACCCGGTCTACCGTCAATGCAACTTCCGCAACCTGAAAGTCGACGCAGCAGAAGCGGATGTCTACGCTGCAGGGCAAGGGCTTGGCGGCCTGCAAACGTACCCGGTAGCGACCATTTCCCGGATTGATGAAGGGAACCTCATGAACCAGTAATTCCGCTAAGTCCGGCCTAATTTGGCCGACGGGAACAAGAAAGGAGGAACCAATATGACCAAGACTCTTGAACTTGTCTTTCGCAACGCCACCGGCAAGGAAGTCACTCTCAGCCTGCTCGATCCGCGCGCGGATCTGACGCTGGCGCAGGCCGAGGTGGTGATGCAGGACATCATTACCAAGAATATTTTTTCAAGCACAGGCGGCGATTTGGTGCAGATCGTGGAAGCGCGCATCAACAGCCATGAAGTAACGGCTCTGGCCTAAACCGCCGGAAAAGGAGTCCGCCAATGGAGCAAATCATGAATTATGCCGCTAATTACGGATTTCCGATGATCGTCGCCGCGTTCCTGCTGGTGCGGATCGAAAGCCGTCTCATGGAGCTGACGGCGAGTATCAGCGATTTGACGAAGGTAATAACGGCAAAACTGTAAAGGAAACGGGCCTCTCGTTGCATAACGGGAGGTCTGTTTCTTTTAGGGACCTGTCGCGTTTGGGTGGGACCATGATTACATCCAACGCTCCACCGCTGTCGCTAATCTTCCGCTTATGGAAATAATCATGGTCCCACTTCTGCCGATAGAATGGAGACGAACCGCCCATGACCGTTTCCTGCCTATAGCGTATATCGTGTTGACCCAGTGGCGGTTGACGCGATATACGCTATTTTTGCGTCGACTCATGGTTCAGTCGGCAGGAAGTTGCGCCGACCCAGGGCCAGGTCGACATTCGCGCTGCCATCCGGCCGCATGCTACAGTAAAACCAGCGCGAATAACCGAGGAACCGGTTCCTCACCAAGGGTGAGGAAAATGTATACTCCAAGCAATGGTGACGAATTGCATCAATTGGTCGCCCAGGCCCAGCAGGGCCACTCCGACGCATTTGCGGAAATTTGCCGGCGGTTTGAAGGTTTGATCGTCAAGCAGGCTGTGCAGGCCCATCTCCGCTCGATCAGGGAAGATGCCAAAGCCGAAGGCTTGCTGGCGGTGGTGGAAGCCGTCAAAACCTATGATCCGGCCAGTGGCGTGCCGTTTGCCGGTTACGTCGAGAGCCGGGTGCGGTACCGAATCTGGAATTTGTTTAAGCGTGAGCGACGGCGCTGGCAGCGGGAGGTGCTCCTGGACGAAAGCCGGCCGGAAGAAGAGGATGGGATCAGGACGGAAGTGGAAGTGGAGAATAGTTTGATGGCAACCGCAATCCGCAGAGCTATCGAGGAACTGCCGGACAAGCAGCGGCTGGTTGTGACTGCGACTCTGCTTGGCGAAGCCAGCCTGGCCGAGGTGGCCCGCGAACTGCAGGTCAGCGTGCAGGCGGCGCATAGCCTGCGGAAGCGGGCGATCAGTCGGCTGAGAATGGAGATCGGCGACTAGGAAGATAGAAGTAGGTGGTCAAGGGGACGGTTCTCGTGACCGCGTAAAACCGTCCCCTTGACCGCATCCGCAATAAAAAGTATTATTTTTTGTAACCCTAGCAGGAATATTTGTTGTGCCCGGCGAAACATACAAAACTGGAAGCACGATGGTTGTGACGCGTGACAGGGATTTGCGCACGAAGTTTGTTGCGCAAATCCCTGTTTTGTATTATTATTTAACTCTAGTATAATTTCATACTTTTTTGGCAAATCTATTGAAAGATAGAGACGCAAAGCTTCGGGTCTAACGGCAGGAAGAATGCCTATGATTGCCAAGCTGCATGTTTTACACCGAACTCAATGCTTTGCCAGGTTGAATGCCTGGCTTTTATTATGATCGTTATTGGCATAACGCTCATAAGGGGGACTGCACAGAAAGGAGCAGCAACGTGTTTGATCTTCACACCCATATTCTGCCCGGCATCGATGACGGCGCAAAAGACATGGACACCGCGCTGGCGATGCTCCGTCTGGCAGCGGAACAGGGAACAAGAGACATCGCTTTGACACCGCACTTCATCGACGGCGATTGGCTGCCGGACTGGGAAGAGATTGTCGCCGGCTGTCAGCGGCTGCAAGCCGCGGCGCAGGAACACAACCTTCCGCTTACGTTGTACCCCGGCGCAGAAATTGCGATCCATTATGATAACCTCGAACGGCTCAAAGGACCGGGCCCCTACTGTCTGAACGGCGGCAGCTATGCCTTGGTGGAACTGCCGGCCACGCATATCCCTCCTTTTACGGACGAGTTTTTGTTTGTTCTCCAGGCGCGCGGCATCAACCCGATCATTGCCCACGCCGAACGCCATCCGGAGCTGGCCCGCAAGCCGGAGATTTTGCTGGAATGGGTCCGCAAAGGGATCTTGGTGCAGATGAACGCCCCCAGTCTGACCGGCAGAATGGGAGAAAAAACGCAAGCAGCGGCCGAATTCCTATTAACGAACCATTTGGTTCATATCACAGGCTCCGACGGGCACGGCATTAATTTCCGTCGGCCGCAAATGAACCGGGCGGCCCGACGCATGCTGGAATTAGTGGGCCATGAACAGACCCAGCGGATACTGACCACCAACCCGGAAGCCATTCTGCAAGGCCGCAAGCTCGATGTTTTCATTCCGGAACGGATCCAGACATCACGGCACGGTTTCCTGCGCCGAATGAAAGGGTATCTGTGGGGCTGAGCCGGGAGAAAAAAATTTATCAAACAAAGTCTTAAGAATTTCTTTGAACCGGACGATAGGTTGAATACGATGATGTACTAGGAGACGATGCAAGAAACGTTGAAATGAACCAAAACTAACAAAACCAGCAATAAAATAATCTGACAATTGCCCAGTTGAGGATTTTATTGGGCAAATCCCTTTACAAAGGGAGCGTATGGCAATATAATGGAAGTATTCGGAATGAATTTTGTATACAGCAATACATGTTGTTTCGATGCCGGAGTGGTTGTTGCGGATGGCAGGGAAGCCTGGAATTGTTTGTGGGATGTCAATGTATGTACCATGACCAATGAACGTTGCAAGTCACATCTGTAGATTATTTGTAGCCGCTCCGTGGAGCGGCTTTTTTATTTATTCCTAAGCGTTTACAAGGAATTAACCCGATATTTGGAGGCTGTATTCATGAACAAAAAAGTTCTTGTTGTTATATTTACGCTATTGATCGTTCTCGGCGTCGGTGGGGCGGCACAAGCCCAGTCTGCACCAGTTCCAGCCATACAGGCATCGACCCAGGCCGAACCGGAATACGTACTCGCGCCGGGCGATATTCTCAGCATTGAAGTCTGGGGCTTCGATGAATTCAAACCGAAAGATACCGCCACTGCCGGAATTGGGGTGCGGCCGGACGGGAAAATCTCTTTTCCGCTGCTGGGCGAAATTACCGCCAGTGGTAAAACCGTGCAAGCGTTGACCGACACGGTTACTAAAGGAGTGAGCGAATATATCCTGAACCCGAAAGTGACTGTAAATATTCTCCAATTTCATAAAACTCGCGTCTACGTGTTGGGAGAAATTGTTCGACCGGGAATGTACGAAATCGAGCGCCAGCATAATCTGCTGGATGCGATCGGCATCGCCGGCGGACATACGAAAAACGCCGCCAAGAAGAATGTGTTTATTATCCGGCGGGGCCAGAGCATGGCGCCCATCAAGGCCAATTATGACACATTATTGAAGAAAGGCGATTTAAGCCAGAACTATGTTCTGGCTGATGGCGATGTGGTGTATCTGACCGATAACGGACGGATTGATTTTGCCCGGGACATCTTGCCGATACTCACTGCTGCTTATTATGTGCATGATATTCAGCAATAAATAACAATCATGAAATTCCAAAGAACGAAAATCTTTTCAATTATTTAACCGGAGGGAATTCAGTGGACGAAACGACAATCGACCTTAAAGATATACTCAAAGTGATTAAAAAACGCCGCAAAATGATATTGACCGTATTTATGGTTTGTGTGGTTGGAGCGGCAATTATCAGCCTTCTAATTTCGCCGACGTATGAAGCGGAAACGAACTTGCGGGTGAAGCAGCCGAAAAGTCTGGCCAATTCCATGCTGGGCGACTTACCGGGCAGTCCGGTCAACGCGAAGCAGTTGATGTCGACGTACGCGGAGATCTTGAAAAGCCGGACGGTAGTGCAGGAAGTAATTGATAAGACGCAGGCTGATAAACCAAAGCTCCCTAAGTATGATGCTTTTGCAAAAACAATTACGACGCAACCGGTAAAAGATACCGAAATCTTGAAGGTGAAAGTAACGGCCGGATCGCCGGCAGAAGCGCGCGATGTCGCCAATGTATTGGTTGAAACCTTTACCCATCGTTTGACCACGTTGGTTCGTACCGAACAGTCTCTGGTGAGGGAATTTATCGGGGAACGTTTAAAGGAATCGAAGAAAGAAGTAGAAGAAGCGGAAGCCAAACTAGAAGAATATAAGAAGAAAGAAAAGATTGTTTCGCCGGACGATGAAATGAAAGCAATGGTAGATCGTTTGACGGCGATTGACAAAATGTCGGCGGAAAACCGGGTTGCCATTTCGGCAGCCCAAGCCCAAGTATATAGTGCTAATCAGCAGTTGCAGAGTGAAAAACCGGGCTTCATTGCCGACAGTCCCTTGATCCAGAAATATAAAGCGGACTTAGCCGAGCAGGAAGTCGAGCTGGTGACGCTGCAGCAGAACTACACAGGCAAGCATCCGAAGATATTGGCTGCGCAGGCGGCTATCAACGAATTGCAGGGAAAACTGGCGACGGAAATTGCTCGGGTGATTAATGCCGACGCATCGTCCTCCAACCCGATCCATCAGGGAATCTTGCAGGCCAAGATTCAGGCGGAAGTGGATGTCGCTGTTACCAGCTCTCGCCAAGCAGCGATCAATCGCATTTTAAGCGAGAGTGAGCAGACGCTGTCGCAATTGCCGTCCAAAGAACGGGGATTGGCCCGGGTATTGCGTGATGCCACGGTGTCGAGGGAAATCTATGTCATGCTGGCCAAACGGCATGAGGAAGCCCGCATTAATGAAGTCATGGAGCCGACTGACATCCAAGTCGTTGACGTGGCGATTGCACCGGAAGATCCGATTAAACCGCGGAAAACATTAAATGTCTTAATTGCCGCCGTATTGGGCTTATTTTCCGGAACCGGCGCGGCATTTGCCCTGGAATATATGAACCGGACCATACGGACACCGGAGGATGTGCAGCATTATCTGGATTTACCGGTCTTGGGTTCGATCCCGG
>CAYUNV010000013.1:24322-26276 GCA_964446265.1 uncultured Negativicutes bacterium
AGCAAGACGGGATTGTCGATAAACTGAAACGCGTATTTGCCGGCAATGACAAGAACCGGAACCATCACGAGAGTTAAAGGGAAGGAAGAATATCACTATGTGCGCACAGCGTAGTTTAATTGTCCATGAACAAGCCAAGTCGCCGATTGCCGAAGCGTTCCGCACCCTGCGGACGAACCTTCAGTTTTCGAAAGTCGATGGCGGCTTGCATACCGTTTTATTCACCAGCGCAGGTCCGGGCGAAGGAAAGTCCACGGTTATTGCCAATACGGCGGTTGCCATGGCCCAGAGCGGCAAGCGGGTGCTGTTGGTAGACTGCGATTTGCGGAAACCGACCCAACACCGGATTTTCCACTTGAACCGCAAAGGAATCACCAACAGCATTGTGGAGGATATCCCGATTACGGAATTAATCCAGGAAACGGAGATCGCGAATCTGCGGGTAGTGACCAGCGGACCGATCCCGCCGAATCCTTCCGAATTATTAGGATCGGCTCATATGCATGAGATCTTGGCAACATTGCAAAAGGATTGCGATTTGTTGCTGATTGACGCTCCACCGGCAGTTGCGGTTACCGATGCCTGCGTATTGGCATCGCAAGTGGACGGCGTTGTGATTGTGCTCGATTCCGATGTGGTCCGGCCGGATATGGCCCAGAAAACTAGGGATTTGATCCGCAAAGCCAACGGCAATATCCTCGGCGTGATACTGAACCGGGTTGAGATAGAGAAGGAACACAGCTATTACTACTACTATTATGGCAAGGATGCAAAAAAACGGTAGGGAAAGTGTTGGTGGTTGGCTATGTGGCGTAAATTAATCGTAGGCACTTTGTTTGTTACGGACATATTAATTTTTGCTATCGTCCCTTTCTTATCTCTCTATTTACGGCTAGAGGGCCATGTTCCGATGTCTCTTTACACCGGGTTATTTCAGGTTCTGCCCTGGATCGTTGTGATCCATTTAGCTGTATTTTATTTGTTTGGTTTATATCACCGGATCTGGCGGTACGCAGGGATTAACGATTTGTTGGCAATCGTCGGCGCCGTGGTGGTAAGCGCATTTTTTGCCACACTAGTTGCACTCTACTTGGATATCCGCCTGCCCCGCACGGTATTTATTTTGAACTTATTTTTTACATTAACGTTGGTCGGGGGAAGCCGGCTCATGGTTCGCATCAGCGGCTATTTGCGGCGCCATTTAGTGAATGGATTGCCACGAGTCCTGATCGTCGGCGCCGGGGATGCCGGAGCGATGATCGCCCGCGAGATCCAGCAGCGGTATCACAATGAGAAACGGTTGGTCGGGTTTATTGACGATGATCCATTCAAACATGACCGTTTTGTCATGGGCGTCCGGGTATGGGGCGGCCGCTCGGATATTCAGCGCATCGTTAAGGAGAAACGTGTACAAGAGATTATTGTTGCGATCCCTTCGGCTGGAGCCAGTGTGCTGCGCACGATTATCCAAGACTGCAATAAGACAAAATGTATCGTAAAAACAGTTCCCGGCATCTATGAATTGCTTGACGGCAATGTGACGGTGCAGCAGTTGCGGAATATTGATTTGGAAGATTTGCTGCAGCGCGATCCGGTGCAACTGGATCAGACACAAATATCCTCATATTTAGGCGGCAAGCGGGTGTTGGTGACGGGCGCAGGCGGATCGATTGGTTCGGAATTATGCCGCCAGGTCGCCAAGATGAAGCCGAAGAAACTGGTCTTGCTGGGAAAAGGCGAAAACAGCATTTATGATATTCATAACGAATTAAAAGAACGGTTCCCAGAGCTGACGCTCGAACCCATTATCGCCGATGTACGCGATGCCAACCGGATCCAGACGATTTTTCACAAGCAGAAACCGGAGGTCGTATTCCATGCAGCAGCTCATAAGCATGTGCCGCTGATGGAGAGCCAACCGGCGGAAGCGGTGCGGAATAATATCTTTGGCACC
>CAYUNV010000014.1:0-2955 GCA_964446265.1 uncultured Negativicutes bacterium
ACCTCTTGAATGCCATTCAAGCGCTCTCCCAGCTGAGCTATACCCCCAATTGTCAGTGACGATTTCCCGTCAACAGTAGTTATTATATAGTATATTAGGCCACCATGTCAACTAGTCAGTACCTAATTTTCGGTTACCAATTTGACAAGATGCTTATACTATTTTCTTTGCGTTATTTCCAGATACACTTTATATAAAGCTTGATACTGCCGGGTAACTTCATGCCCAAGCAGTACATATTCTTGTTCCGCTTTTTTAAAATCGTCCACTTGATCCTTGTACGAAGGCCATGACATACTCCCGCCATCCGATTTTACGGCAAGTTTTTTTGCCAATCCAGTAGCTTTGACCACAGCTTCTTTTAAGGCTATTGTGTACTGTTGTAGAATTTGTTGAAAATCACGTTCTTGTTCATCACTTGCAATAAAGGAATCAATGACAGACAAATGATTGTCAAAGTCAGATATCATTGTTCTCAACTGTTCATAACATTCCTTGAAATCAACTTTTTTCTTGAATATATTTTTTAACGTTTTGAAAAAACTTGGGCTGCCGAAAATCTTTTCTTCCAAGACTAAAAACGCATCTAACATTGAATTTACTCTATCGGCAATTAGTAAAATTTCTTCTTTGGACATTGAAAACCTCTCTGTTATGCAAAATTTCTGTTCCTTCCTTAATCATTCTAAGTTTACATCATGCAAAGAAGTACCGTCAACTGTAATTCCTAACCTCCCGTTATTAACCAGCCCCATCCATTCTTATCAACTTCCATGCTGCTTATACTAAAATAGAGAGATGAAAATTTCTTCTCATCTCTCTTTCAAACAAACCATCCTTAGTGAACCCTAAATAAAGAATCATTTTTCGAATAGCAGCTAGTTTGACTAAATACGGTAATTTAGCAAATAAATTAACACTATCCCTCCAATCCCCAAAATTTTACAATAACCCGGAACAGAAACGGCTATAAGGATGGTTCTAAATTCCTTAGCCACGAACCACGTTTGTCAATCTGTACCTGCAGATATTGGGATATGTCGGAGTCGTTAAATTGAGAACAGTTGACGCAATCAGTAACACGAATTACATCATGAATTGTTATTGATTTTAAAAAGCAATAGCTGCGCCCAGAGTTGATATCAATAAAATATTTACACGTCGTGGAATGTTTCGACATTTATTTAACCTCTCCTGTTCCCTTGTCATTATCTAGTGGCTTACTACTTCTCTTGGGAAACATGAACGTTTCTTTACTAAGCCTCTTTGCAGGCTGCATATGACTTTAACGTTATTTCTCCCTGATTTCTCTGTTCCTTGCGCCGGGCGTGTTCTCTCAGTTCGCCAAGCGTGTCTGCTTTGTCGCAAAACCAATCATTCGTTCCATCAAAACTAGGAAACTTATCCTGGTAGTCGCTACCCATTCGCAACCCTCCTTGTTTTTTAATTCAGAGCTGCACTCACATTGACAATATAAAAACCAGGCGATTTGCCTGGCGACGCATCAACATCAACAAAAGAAGATGTGCAGCCTGGCAGTCATGGACGTACTCGTCTTTAGACCCAAAGCTTTGCGCCGCTATTTTTCAATAGGTTTGCCCAAATATGCGATTATTTTTAATTATCTGACTTGTCTGTATTATATCGAAGTTTAGGCCAACAGTCAATATGGTTATAAAAAAAAGATCTTACGTTATACACGCAAGATCTTAAGATTGGATGGCTTACCTGGGCTGTTCCAGTTTGTTGCGCACTGCCATATCAATCGGTTAGACATTAATTTTTAGATCGAAATCATTTGGGCTCTTTATTAATCGAAGCAGCATCGGCATCCGAATTGATTTGCACCAAATAGGTCCAGCCTTCCCGCTGTTCCACCAGCCCGCCGCGGATTAAACGGCCTAATGCCCGCTTAAAAGAAGCCTTGCTGATGCCGAATTTTTGACGGATAATCTCCGGATTCGTATCATCGCTATACGGCATTTTACCGCCGCGTCCCTCCAGTAATACCATAATCTTTTCCGCGTCCAGATCAATCGCTTCTTGTTTCAATGGCCGCATGGAAACATTGATCCGGCCATCCTCACGAACGAACGTAATCCGGGCCGTAACTTCTTCCCCAACTTTAGGCCGTTTCAGCATTTCATTCAAATGCAGAAAGGCAATATATCGCTCTGTCGTCAGTAAGAACGCACCCTGGTCGGTAAAATTATAAACAGAACCGGTAACCATGTCACCGACTTTGGCGTCAGCAGCCGGTTTGGAAGCGCGGCGCATCTCATCCTCTACTTCCATCGTAACCGCCGGCCGGCCGGATTTATCCCGGTACAACTTTACCCAAACCATATCCCCAGCGCGCAGATTGCCGCGCATGCCGGAAAACGGCATGAACACACCCCGTTCTGCGCCAATATCGACAAAAGCGCCGTCGCGGGAAGTATTCAGCACTTTCACGCGGGCAATTTGCCCTTCCTTCATTTTCGGCAGGCGCATACTGGCCGTCAAACGGCCTTTAGGGTCATTATACAGGTATACCTCAACTTCATCACCCACCGCTACGGGGTGCAGCTGCTGCACTTTATGCAATAAAATATCATCCGCAGTACGACCGGTGCCGGCATCAAGGAAAGCACCTAATTCACTAGATCGCACGACCTTCAATGTTACCACATCACCCGGTTTGAACGCAGATTTGTCCAACTCGGTCAAAATTATCACCTACGCCTCATATTTACGTGCCGGAGCATCACTCCACAAGCTTTCCAAATTATAAAAGCTCCGATCTTCTTCTACAAACACATGCGCTACGCAAGAGCCATAATCCAACAGTACCCAATGCGCCCCGCGGTACCCTTCTTTGTGAAGCGGAAAAATCCCCTGTTCTTCTAACTTTTCTTCGATATTATCAACAATTGCCTGTACTTGGGTTGTTGAATTCCCGCTGCAAATAATAAA
>CAYUNV010000014.1:2972-26132 GCA_964446265.1 uncultured Negativicutes bacterium
CGGAGACACCGCCCGCATGTCTAAAGCCACAATATCCCGCGCTTTTTTCTCACTGGCTGCCGCCATAATAAGTTCCGGTAATTGAATCGTTTGTTCTGTCATACTTCTCCTCCTATGAATGAATCATCACTCATGTCAAACCTTGTTTTTTATTGTATTCGATTCCATAAACCACTTTCCTGCTACTCTTTAGTATATCCTTTAAAAGCTTGCGCCAGAAGCTCAACCGGCATAACCGCCGCATTGGCCTCTTGCTGTAACCGTTCCGTGATCCGTTCAATCTGTTCTTGGTTGGGGACCCAGTAACTAACCCCGCCAATAGTGGAGAAGGATCCAGGGAGCATCACGGTTTGCACTTCGCCCGCCCACACCGCTCTTAATCCTCGCGCTGCCTGGAAATAAGACCAGAATGTCATATCGGTTTTTACGTGTTGTTTCACAACGCTCGCCAATGCCGGCAGTTTCAGGATGGTTCCCGGTTGTACGAGCTGGCTGCTCATTACTTTTAAGAAGCGTTGTTGACGCTGCACCCTGCCAACATCCCCGAGTTCATCACTGCGAAACCGGACATATTCTCCGGACTTTTGTCCATCCAAATGTTGATACCCTTTCAAAAGGTGAATATGCAAATCCGCATACGGGTCGTCATAATTCATATCCCGTTCGACGTAAAGATTGACCCCGCCAAGGATATCAACCACTTTAATAAATGCCTGCCAATCTATCACCACAAAATAATTAACCGGCACATTGAGCAGTTCTTCCACCGTTTTGGCTGCTAAATCAGCTCCGCCATAATAATGGGCATGGGCAATTTTTTCCTGTCCTTTTTGGCCTGGTATTGCCACCCGGGTATCCCGCGGGATTGACAGCAGGGTAACTGCGCCGGTATCCTGCCTGATACTGGCAAGCACCATCGCATCAGAACGCTGAGGCGCCCCAGGATGTTCATTATCACCGTCATCCAGTCCAAGCAAGAGAATATTGATCTGTTTCGCCTGTGACGGCGTTTGCCTGGCAGGTGGTGAAACTTCTGCTGTTTTGAAGGGAACAAATGTTTTATAGGCATAGACCCCGGCCCAAGTCAAAGAGCCCACCAACGCGAATAAAAAAACCAATAACAGGAATACCCGGCCCCAACGTACTTTTCGTCTCCGCCGGGGTCGACGAGTTCGACCTTCACCCATCTATCGATCCCCCGCCTTCTTGTCCTTGCTGGTTTTGCATGACCAGCTCATTGCGGCCGGTCACGGTATCCGGATGCAACAATCCACCATTGTGCAAAATATAGACTACACTCTGGGTATATGCCGCTAATAAAGCACTGTCCAGATCTTCTTCCGCCAGTTTCCGCAATTCTTCCACTCCGGGAAAAGAACGCATCGGTTCAATAAAATCCGCTAAATAAATAATTTTATCCAGAAGTGTCATCTTGGACCCGCCGGTCGTGTGGAGAGCAATCGCCCGACAAATCTCCTTGTCATCCACTCCGTATTCGGAAGATGCCAACAAAGACCCTACTTTCGCATGAAGCAATACCGGAGTATGGCGTTCTACCAAATCGATCGTGAGACCGTGGTCTTCCGCGTGCAAAAGCAATCGATCTTCCGAAAAATTGCGCGCGCAATCATGCAATAGCCCTGCCAAAGCGGCCTTTTGCAAATCTGCGCCAAACCGACGGGCCAATTGAACCGCCGTTTGACTGACTCCCAGCGAATGTATATAGCGTTTTTCGGATAACTGCGTACGTATTTTGGCAACAATTGCTTCGTATTCTATCATTCTTTATCACCGTAAATTAAAATTCGCCACCATGCCGGAATATCCTTTTTAGAAATGAATGTAGACTTACTTCAGGTGGAGTTGCCTGCACCCGGAAGGTAAAAATCCACCTCAAGTGCCTGTGCCCTGTGGGTATAGTCGAATTTAGTCTTACAGAAAATATATACTTTCCGTGACATAAGTGCAACCAACGCCTTCCACCGTCGCTAAAAAGTTCGGTGCAAGCCGGGTTTTCTAACCTCGAGCTACAGCCTGTTACACCCTCCGGGTACAGGCTCCCCGACCTAAGAGGGCGGGGTCTACAGGCTGTGCGAAGATAATTCTGCTTATCCCAAGACAAAAGCCCCCGTTTTGGAGGCTTTGAATATACAAAGCATATTTTAGTCCCGATAAAGGCCTTCTTTATCAATATAATTTTCTACGCTATCCGGAACAATATATTTAATTGAATTGCCGGTTTTCACCCGTTCACGGATATCGGTCGATGAAATTTCCAATTCCGGCGTAGCTAAACGATGGATTCGCTGTTGGCCGATTGGGCCAAAATGCCGGATGATATCATCAATTTTGCCACCACAGCCAGGACGGGCAGCCGCAATAATCGAGCATAGCTCCAACAACCGTTCGGCATTATTCCACGTAGGCAGGTCCTGGACGGAATCGGCGCCCATAATAAAATAAAATTCTGTCTGGTCACCAAACTGTTCCATCAAGGCCAGGATCGTGTCCACGGTATACGAAGGCCCTGAACGCTCCATTTCAATCGTAGAGACAAAAAAATACGGATTGGAATAGGTTGCCATGACCGTCATAATATAACGATGGATCGCCGAAGTCACGGCTAGATTTTGTTTATGGGGCGGGGTACTCGCAGGAATAAAAAGTACTTGGTCCAGATTATATTCATTCCGCACTGCTTCTGCAATAACCAAATGGCCGATATGGATCGGGTCAAAAGTCCCACCCATGATGCCAATCTTCTTTTTTCTCTGTTCCATCCAAGCCTCTTTCCACTACACAAGTAATTTCTGCCCCTTATTATAGCAGTAAAACCGAGGATAGTACAGCGTTGATCCGAATTTCTCGACAAGTTATCGATTACACATGCGCCTCAAAAAATCCATTTCAGCAACAGCAAGGTAAACAGGATTAACGCTGTTATGATCAATACTGCCCGGAGGTAATCCAAAATATCATGCCGACCTTTTTCCGTCTGGAAATAAGCCTGTAGGCTTCGCCAATACGCCCTAACAATGGCCAATAGGCTTCTACTATTCATGCCGCAGCGCTTCAATCGGGTCCAGTAATGCGGCTTTTCGCGCCGGATATAAACCAAAAAACAAACCAATCGCAACAGACACGCCAAACGCCAATAAAATTGAGGACGGTGAAATCACTGTATTCCAGCCAGCAACCGTCGAAATGATATGGGCGCTGGCCACTCCCAGCAAAATCCCCAGTAATCCACCGGTTACGCCAAGCACGATGGCTTCGATTAAAAATTGCAACAAAATGTTGCTATAAGTGGCCCCCAGTGCTTTGCGAATGCCAATTTCCCGTGTGCGTTCCGTTACAGATACCAACATAATGTTCATGATGCCGATGCCACCCACAACCAAGGAGATTGCAGCAATGCAGCCCAACAAGGTCGTAATGGCGCCGGTCGTTTCCGCAGCAGTGGCCATGATTGCCGCCAGGTTCCGCACCGTAAAATCGTCAGGAGCACCCGACTGAATCCGATGTCTAACGCGCAATAAAGCACTGATATCGTTTTGGACTTGGTCGATTACCTCGGCATTAGCCGCCTGGATATTAATGTTGCTAACATAGGTAATCCCCATCAAACGATCCTGCGCGGTCGTCAAGGGAATAACGGCTACATCGTCTTGATCCTGTCCGGCTGCCGATTGGCCCTTCGCTTCGAATACACCGATCACCTTAAAAGGCGCCTTATTGATACGGATGGTCTGGCCGATAGGGTTAATATCTCCAAACAGATTGGTAACCAACGTTTGGCCAATGACAACCACCCGAGCGCGGGCATCCAAATCCCGGCTGCTAAAAAAAGCACCCGAAGCAATGTTCCAATTTCGCACTTCCAAAAACTCCGGCGTCGATCCCTGAACGCTGGTCTGCCAATTTTGATTGCCAAAAACCAGTTGAAACTGGCGGCTGACAGCCGGCGCCACCGCATTAATATTATCAACTTCCCGCGCAATGGCCTGCGCATCCTTGTTGGTTAACGTGATATTAGAGCCGGCCGCCAGGCGGACACCGCCGGACGGAGAAGATGCTCCCGGAACAACGATGAGCAGATTGCTGCCAAGCCCGGCAATTGAACTCTCCACTTTTTGCTGGACGCCAATGCCAATAGCCACCATAGCAATGACAGCACCGACGCCAATAATAATCCCCAGCATGGTAAGAACAGAACGGAGCTTGTTTGCCTTTAAGCCTTCAAAAGCAATAATCACACTTTCCCAGAACATGCTTTTGCCCCCTGTCTGGCCTCATCCTTAACCAAAACCCCATCCCGGAATAAAAGGATCCGGCGTGTATATTCCGCAATATCCGGTTCATGGGTTACCAGAATGATTGTCCGTCCCTCGTCGTTTAGCTTGCAAAAGATATCCATAATTTCATCGCCGGATTTCGTATCAAGGTTACCGGTTGGTTCGTCCGCCAGGATAATGGCCGGGTCGTTCACCAGAGCCCTGGCAATCGCGACACGCTGCCGCTGTCCACCCGATAATTCATTGGGTTGGTGGTCTTTGCGGTCAACAAGCCCCACCGAAACCAAAGCCTGCAAAGCACGCTCCGTACGGGTTTTCTTATCTACACCGGCATACACCATCGGCAGGGCGACATTTTGCAGGGCCGACATCCTTGCCAGCAAGTTAAAAGTCTGAAACACAAAGCCGATTTCCTTATTACGTACCATTGCCAGTTCATTGTCATCCAAAGCAGCCACCTCGCGGCCGTTTAGACAATAAGAGCCGCTGGTCGGACGGTCAAGGCAGCCCAAAATGTTCATTAAGGTAGACTTTCCTGACCCTGACGGTCCCATAATCGCCGTCATTTCGCCATTGGCAATTTCCAGACTTACCCCTGCCAGCGCATGTACGACATTATCGCCCATGACATAGTCCTTCGTTATATCTTTTAGCGAGATTGTCATATTCTCCCCTCCATTGTTAACGGCCCAATCCCCGAAGAGGGTTTTGCGAACCGGGTGCTGTCTGGCCAGAAGTACCCCCAGCCTTACCGGATGGCAGGAAAATTTGGTCACCCTCTTTGACTCCACTGAGCAACTCTACCTTTTCATCATCAGCCAAGCCGGTTTGAACCTTAACACTTTGCGGCTTCCCGTCCACCATAATTTGTACATATTTCTGTCCTTTGATCTCCTTGATGGCAGACAGCTTCACCGTCAGTGCATTTTTGCTTTCACCCACTTTAATGGTGACCCTGGCAGTCATTGTCGGGAATAACAATCCTTGCGGCTCATCTACGTCAACGTATACTGTGTAGTACACTACATTTTGTTGGACAACTGCTTTTTCTGATACCAGGGTTACGGTCCCGGCAAAGGTTTTCCCCGGGTAAGCATCGACTGTAAAATCAACTTTTTGACCTAGCTGTACCCTGCCAATATCCGTTTCATCCACCTGGACCTGGATTTGCATTTTCGACAAATCCGCAACCGTCAACAAGACCATCGGATTGGAAATACCGGGAGCTACGGTCTGTCCGGCCGGAATTGGCTTGCCGATCACCTGGCCGTCAACCGGCGCCGTAATTACAGTATATTCCAATTGTGTCATCACATTATCATAAGCGGCCTGGGCAACCTCGTAATTGGTGCGATCCGTATCCAACTGTTGCTGCGGTTCTCCGCCAATCTCCGCCATTTTCTTGCTGCGGGCATAAATCGCAGCTGCATTGGTCAATTGAGACTGGGCTTGCCGGAGCTGGCTTTTGAGACTGCTGTCGTCCAGTTCAATCAAAACCTGTCCCGCCTTCACCCGGTCGTTTTCTTTCACATGCACTCTGGTTATCAGGCCGGTGATCCGCGAACTGACATCCACTGAATTTACCGCCGAAATGGTCCCGGTAGCAGAAACTGTAGCCAAAATGTCACCACGTTCAACTTGCATCGTAGTTCCCGTTGCAACCGGTTTATTGCTCTTGCTGTAATAATTGTATCCACCCCAACCGGCTGCCACTACAAGCAATATCACAATGAACCAGATCTTACGACGCCAAATTTTCTTGAAAATCTCCTGCATACCGCCACCTCCATGTTCGTTTCACCTTCAGTGTACATTCTTCCAGTATTCTAATCAATCCATAATTTGTGAAATAATTGTGATTTTTTTGCAAAAAATATAACGGCCGTAAAACCGCCCTGAATATCATCAATGTGTCATTACTATCATTTTACGGTTTACATAATAAAAAAGGCTGTTCAAATTAGTCTTTTAGAACAGCCAGAAGATCCGTTTTTATTTTATTCCCTAATCTGTCCATCGCCAAAAACAATGTATTTAATGCTGGTTAATTCCGGCAAACCCATCGGTCCGCGGGCGTGCAATTTCTGTGTACTGATGCCAATTTCCGCACCAAAACCAAATTCACCGCCGTCAGTAAAGCGCGTGGAAGCGTTCACATAGACTGCCGCTGCATCCACTTCCCGTTGAAAACGCCGGGCATTAAAATAGTCGCTGGTTACAATCGCCTCGGAATGACGGGTACTGTAAAGATCAATATGATCCATTGCTTCATCGATACTGCTCACAACCTTAACCGACAAAATAAGGTCATGGTACTCTGTCGCCCAGTCTTTCTCTGTTGCCGGTAAAACCGCCGGATGATACAGTCGTGTTTTTTCACAGCCGCGCAATTCTACTCCCGCTTCATGGTAACGAACCAACATGGCAGGCAGGAAATCAGCGGCTACTGCCTCATGGACCAATAACGTTTCCATCGAGTTGCAAACACCGGGGCGGGAAACTTTGGCATTGAAGGCGATCGACTGCGCCATCGCCAAATCTGCCGTTTCATCCACAAACGTATGACACACACCGCTGCCGGTTTCAATCACCGGTACCGAACTGTTTTCTACAACGGTTCGAATGAGCCCGGCGCCGCCGCGGGGGATAATGACATCCAAATAACGGTTCATTTTCATCATATAATTAACCGCATCGCGGTCCGTTACTTCGATGAGATGAATCGCTCCTTGCGGAATCCCTGCTGCTTCCGCCGCCTGGGTTAAAACACGCGTGATGGCAATATTGGAAGAGATCGCTTCCGAACCACCCCGTAAAATCACAGCATTGCCGGCTTTCAGGCATAGGCCGATCGCATCCGCCGTAACATTGGGGCGGGATTCATAAATGATGCCGATTACGCCTAACGGGACCCTTACCTTGCCGATTTCTAAGCCATTAGGACGCTTCCACATCCCTGGCACTTCGCCAACCGGATCGGGCAAAGCCGCCGTTTGGCGCAAGCCATCGGCCATCCCTTCAATCCGGGCTTCCGTAAGAAGCAGCCGGTCCAACAGGGCATTGGACAAACCAGATTTGCGTGCAGCCTCCATGTCTTGCGCGTTCGCCGCTAAAATAGCCGCCGCGTTCTTTACCAAACTGTCCGCCATCGCAGATAACGCTTGGTTTTTTACGCTTGAAGCCAAAAACGCCAGTCTTCTCGCCGCTTTTTTGGCTTGCGCGCCTTTTTGATCTATTTCCTGCTTAAAACTCATTAGCGTCACTTCCCTTTGTTGTTTCAAATCACACTAATAATGCCAAATTATCCCGGTGAATGACTTCGTCATATAGCTTAGCGCCCAATATACCTGAAATAGCGCCCGTATGAGCACCCATGATTTTCCTCACATCCGAGGCGGGGTAATTGCTGATTCCTCTGGCAATTTCCCGGCGTTCCGTAGTTAAAACACGCACCGTATTCCCTTGTTCAAAATCGCCTTCCACGTCAACAATCCCGGCGGCCAGCAGACTGGACCCTTCTTTCAGAAGCGCCCGTTCACACCCTTGATCCACAATAACCGCGCCCCGCAGGCGGGAACCAAAGGCCAGCCAGCGTTTTCGGATATGCATGCGGTTCTCCTTGGATAAAAAAATGGTACCCACGGGTTCGCCGTTTACTATCGCCCGCACCACACCATCCTTAGCACCGGAAGCAATCACCATAGCAACGCCGGAATTAACGGCGATCTTGGCAGCCTGAATTTTTGTCTGCATTCCACCCGTACCGCGCATGGAACCGGCTCCACCGGCCAAGGCTTCGATTTCCGGTGTGATCCCGTTGATTTCCGGAATCAGGGTGGCGGCAGGATCATCCTGCGGGTTGGCAGTATAAACGCCCTCTACATCGGAAAGGATAATCAATAAATCGGCATCAACGATACTAGCCACCAGAGCGGATAAGGTATCATTATCGCCAATTTTCAGTTCGTCAATCGATACCGCGTCATTTTCATTAATGACCGGGATCACGCCCATATCCAATAACGTCAACAACGTATTGCGCGAGTTGGCATAATGCTTGCGGTTCACAGAATCAGCCCGGGTCAGCAGGACTTGGGCGACAACCTGGCCGTATTCGGCAAACAATTTTTCATAAGTGTGCATCAAAATGCCTTGGCCAACTGCGGCGGCAGCCTGCTTTTGCGGAATGGTTTTCGGTTTTTCCTTAAGGCCCAACCGGTCCATTCCCGCGCCAACCGCACCTGAAGTCACGAGCAGAATTTCTTTTCCTTGATTAGCCAAATCAGATAATTCACGGACTAATTTTTCAATCCGCATGAAATTTAACTTACCGGTACTGTGGGACAACGTTGTCGTTCCCACTTTCACCACAATCCGGCCGGCTTCCGTCAGGCTTTCTCTAGTAAGCATCCCTTTTCTCCCTCACTATTTACGGTAACTCGATTTTCGGCTCATCCTCGTTGCGCTTGAATAACAACCCTTTGCGGCCAATGACCTGCACCAATTCCGCCGCCAGTCGGTCCGCCAGGATTTCCATTACTTCCTTAGGTTCCTGTGGGCAATTTTGCAAAACCCTGACTTTGATCAACTCTCTAGGCCCGATGGCTTCACGGGCGGTGACAATCACCGAATCAATCACGCCCAGTTTGCCTACCTGAACTACCGGTTCCAACAAACTCCCCATCGCCCGCAAATACCGTTTTTGCTTTCCTGTTAATACTGCTTCCAGAGCAATCTTCCTCCTAGAAGACCGTTGCAAAAGCCGATTGACAGCTTCTCCAACCAGTCGCTTTGTTTACTTATCTTTTAAACTCGAACTCCATCATGCCGATCCGTACCGTGTCGCCTTCCTTGATTCCGTGCTCCACTAACTTTTCTTCAATACCCAAGCGACGCCAGATGAGTTGGAACCGCCGCAGGCCTTCATCATCGTCAAAATGGATCATTGCCACCAATTTTTCGATATTTCTGCCTTCCACAACAAAGGTTCCGTCATCCTCTCGCCGAATGAAAAATTCCTCTTCCGGCTTTGCCTCGTAGACTTTGGCGGTTTCTATTACTTCCGGCTCTTCCACATAGTCGGCCAAAACTTCGCTGACCCGGTTCATCAATGCTTTCATGCCTTCGCCGGTTGCCGCGGAGATGGGGAATATTTCACGGCCCTGTTCTTTCATGTATGCGGCTACCCGCTCATAATTCGCTCTCGCATCCGGTAAATCCATCTTATTGGCAGCCACGATTTGTGGGCGGTTCGCCAGCCGCTCGCTGTATAACCGCAGTTCATCGTTAATTTTGTGGTAATCCTCGATCGGATCACGGCCTTCGCTGCCGGAAACATCCAATACATGGATAATGATCTTGGTCCGTTCAATATGCCGTAAAAACTCATGGCCAAGGCCTACACCCTGATGCGCCCCTTCGATCAGTCCCGGGATATCCGCCAACACAAAGTTGCGCTCCCCATCCAGGCTCACTACCCCCAGTACGGGAGACAGCGTAGTAAAATGATAGGCCGCCACTTCCGGTTTTGCTGCCGATACCATCGATAAAATACTCGATTTGCCCACGCTGGGATAACCAACCAAGCCAACGTCCGCGAGCAGTTTCAATTCCAGGTTGATCCACATTTCTACGCCTGGTTCGCCTTTTTCCGCAAACGTCGGCGCCCGGTGGACGCTGGATACGAAGCGGGCATTGCCGCGTCCGCCCCGTCCGCCTTTGGCTATAATAAATTTCTGTCCCGGCTTGGTCAAATCAGCCAAAACCCGGCCTGTCCCATCTTCTTTCACCAAAGTTCCCGGTGGAACCAATATTTCCATTGGCATCGCCGTATGGCCGGACATGTTTTTCTGAGCTCCATTGCCGCCCCGGTCGGCCTTAAAATGCCGTTTATAGCGAAAATCCTGCAATGTATTGCGATTCATATCAACAATAAATACAACATCACCGCCGCGTCCGCCGTCGCCGCCGCTCGGCCCGCCTTTGGGAACATACTTTTCCCGCCGGAAACTGGACGCACCATCGCCACCATCCCCTGATTTCACAAAAATTCTTGCTCTGTCAATAAACATTCTGTTTTCTCCTCTGCTATGGCGCAGCCATACAATCATTCAACCAACTTGGTAATACTATTGGGTAATACTATTTCGAATACAGTATCATCTTTCTTCTTAACGACCAACGGCTGATTTACTTAACCGTCTGTTCATGATACTGATATAATGATTCATCCACTGATTCGATTTTTTTCGACACTTCTTCGATATAGCGCAGCGCTTTTTCGCTTCTCCCCAATTGGATCAGTGCATGGACAACCTGCAAATGATTAATGAAGTCATTCCGTTGAAGCCGCAGTAACCGGATAAATTGAGAACATATTTCCTCTTCAGACATTTCACAACAAATCCTTTCATCCCGGAATAATCGGATGACAATCCACTGATATCAAACATTCGCGCTTTCCGGCACAAATCCTTTACTGCTGCCACCAACGATATGGAAAAAAAACGCCTGCGGCCGGTTGGACCGCAGGCGCCCGTAATTACTACATAGCTCCTTCAACAGCGTAAACGCTAACTTGTCTGTCATCGCGCCCTTTGCGTTCAAAGGCCACCCGACCGTTTACTTTCGCATATAAGGTATAGTCTTTGCCGAGCCCTACATTTTGGCCTGCATGGAACCGTGTACCCCGTTGGCGAACAATGATGCTGCCGCCGGTAACGAATTGTCCATCATGGGCTTTCGTTCCCAACCGTTGTGACGCGCTGTCACGACCGTTCCGTGAACTTCCGACCCCTTTTTTATGAGCAAATAACTGTAAGTCAAATGAATTCAGTTGAAACATCTGCAATTCACCTCCTGCTTTCCAAAATTCGTACACTTTTAGGATTTAACTTGGCGATTTCCGTTAAACCCAATATCATCGTTTCCAAAATAGCCTGCGTCTGATCATCCGGCGCATCAGCCAACCGGACAGCAAAACTGTCATCAGCCTGCTGCAAAGTAATCGCCCGCTTCAAATGGCGTTCCAGACCGAATACGGAAGCCTGTATCAATGTCGATACCCCGGCACACACAATATCCTGCCCATGGGGAGCGGTATTGGCGTGTCCTTCCGCACAAAATCCTGTAACGGCCTGCTTTTTATCGCGTTCAATCCGAATCGTAATCATAACGGCTGTTTATGCTTCAATCTTCTCAATCGTCACTTTCGTATACGATTGACGATGTCCTTGACGTTTACGATAGTTCGCTTTTGCTTTGTATTTGAAGACACGGATTTTTTTGCCCTTTACTTGGGCAACGGCTTGTCCGGTCACTTTGGCTCCGGCTACCAGCGGTTTGCCAAACAAAACTTCGCCATCTTTCACTACAGTCAGAACTTCGTTAAACTCTACCGGAGCTCCCTCGGCGACTTCCAATTTTTCAATGAAAATCACATCGCCTTCGCTAACACGGTATTGTTTGCCACCAGTTTGAATAATTGCGTACATAAATGCACCCCCTTCAGTACAGACTCGCCGAATGTGGTACCCGTAAAACGGGTTTGCTGACCTCTCCGAGCGGTTTGGGTGTAGATACAGTCGTCTACAGATTAAAATTGTAACACAAGGCAGAGTGGTTGTCAATCCTTCATTCTTTACAACGAAGGATCGTGAACACTTCCGGCTGCAAATCGGCCCGGAACTCTATCTTCAAAGAGAGGGACAAATCCCGTTCCATCGTTTCCAGCCATTCTGCGGACAGAACAGAGGCTAACCGCGAAGGCGCCTGCAGCACAAAACTGCCGGAAGAACGCTGCCCGGCGGCAATATTGCGTAATTGCCGGTTAATCCGGATTACCATCGTTTCCGGCGACAATAACCGCCCCCGCCCCTCACAACAGCGGCAAACCTCATACATCGTTCCGTCCATATCCTGCCGCACTTTTTTACGGGTCATCTCAACGAGGCCCAAGGCGGTAAACCCGTACACGTTGTTCTTGGTCCGGTCTTGATGCAAATGTTCTTGCAGCAGGGCAAGAATGGCTTGCCGGTGTTCTTCCTGGTTCATATCAATAAAATCGATGAGGATCATGCCGCCGATATCACGCAAACGGATTTGCCGGGCAATTTCTTTCGCCGCTTCACAATTCGTCTGGAAAACGGTTGTCGCCAGATTGGTATTCCCAACAAATTTTCCGGTATTCACATCAATAACCGTCAACGCCTCGGTGCGGTCAATGACCAGATACCCGCCGCACTTCAGCCTGACTTCACGTTGGTGAAGTTCTTCTAATTGCGGTTTTACATCATAATGTGCAAAAATATCTTTATCGCTCTGATATAAATGAACACGGGAAAGTAAATCAGCATCAGAAAGCTGGACTAAATCGCGCACGCGATTGTACGCCTCCGGCTGGTCAATAATAAATTCGTCCACTCTGTCATCGAACATATCCCGAACTAATCGAATGATCAAATCGACATCCCGATACAACAACGTCGGCGCAGAGGACCGTTTGGCCCGCGCCAGCAACGCTGTGGAGAGATTATGCAGGTACGTTGCATCTTTCCGTAAATCATCCGCCGTTTTGCCTTCCGCTACCGTACGGACAATCAACCCCATACCGCCAGGACAGGCTTCTTCCGCGATCAGCCGCAGGCGTTCCCGTTCTTCCTCGCTTTCAATGCGGCGGGAAATGCCGATATGCTTTGCCGTAGGCATAAGGACCAGATACCGCCCGGGCAAATTCCATTCAGTAACTACCCGAGGCCCTTTTGTGCCGATCGCATCTTTGGTCACTTGGACGATAATTTCCTGCCCTTCGGTTAACATCATGCCTTTTTCTGCAGAACCACCTAGATACGGATAGGTTTTGCCAATATACAAAAACGCATTTTTCTCCCGGCCAATATCGACAAAAGCCGCTTGCATGCCAGGCAGCATGTTTTTGATTTTCCCTTTATAAATATTCCCCGCAACCTGTGTGCCGGCATATCGCTCTAGTGCGGTTTCCATCAACTCACCGTTTTCCAGGAGCGCCATCCTGGTTTCATCCGGCCCGACAGAAACAATAATTGTTTTGCTCATACCTGCGCCAACACCAAGGGGGATACATGTTTTCCGTCATCAACCGCCCATAAGGCCGTTCGATGAATCAGCGCAGTTTGTGATGAAACCGGAAAGCCGAATTCAGAAGCCAATACGTCTAATATTTCCGCCGGTTTTACGCTGCCGGCAGAAGTCATCTTGATAGATAATCGCAAAAGGATGGCCTGTGGCAAGATTTCCATTTCCACCGGACCGGCCAAATACTGTTTCAAATCGATAAACCGTTTGCCTTTCGGTGATTGGCGGATATAGACCACTTTCTCCATTTCGGCAAAACGCTGCAAACTACTTTGCACGTCAGTCAATGAAACCGTGTCGGTAATCGGAATCTGGATTTGGTAATCGGTTTGATCTATTACGGCCATCAACGCCGCTGCCCGGTCATCAATATAGCCGGCTTCCTTCACCTGTATTCCCCGAGGCAAAACAGCGTTCAGCCTGCTGATTACTTTCTCAGCGGAAGGCTGGTCTTTCATTTCCAGATCCAGATATTCCGCTTCACTGCTCACTCCTACCGCCAATGCGGAAGCAAGGGCAACTTTCATGTGGGGGTTGAATCCTTCGGAATAAGCGGCCGGCAATTTAGCCCGCCGAACCGCCCGGGTAATTGCGCGCACGTAATCCAAATGGGAAATAAACCGCAATTCTTCCCCTTTCGTGATCTTCAACCGCAATTTACTCATGGCCTGTACGCCCCCAATCCACAATCTTAGTGTCTAAAGCCGGACAAACGCCACAGGCGCTGCAAGTCCCGCGTCGGCAGTCAGGCGTGCACTGTGCAGACAAAGCCTGATGATATTCACGAATGAGGAAATTCTTATCATCCCCGGCGCTCAAGTGGTCCCATGGCAGCACCTCATCCAGTTCCCGGGGCCGATTGGCATAAAAGGCCGGTTCAAGGCCAACTTCACGGAAAGCCTGCTCCCACACATCATGTTTATAGTGCTCCGACCAGCCGTCAAATTTTGCCCCATTGCGCCAAGCCGTAAGAATGACATTGCCCAAACGGCGATCACCGCGGGAAAAGACCCCTTCCATCATGCTGACAGGCGCATCATGCCAATTCAAGGTAATGTTGCGGTCGCGGATCAACGAACGCAGCAAATTTTGCCGCCGTTCCATTTCCGCCAGTGAAATCTGTCCATACCATTGGAACGGAGTATGCGGTTTCGGCACAAAAGAAGATACGCTCACCGTAATCTTGACATCCCGGCGGCCGGTAATCTGCATGTACAATTTTTTGACCCCATACGCCAAATCCGCAATGCCCTGAATATCTTCGTCTGTTTCCGTCGGCAGACCGATCATAAAATAGAGTTTCACTGCCGACCAACCGGCCCGGAAGGCTGCACCGACGGCATCTTCCAGATTTTGTTCCGTCACACCCTTATTGATTACATCCCGCAGCCGCTGCGTTCCGGCTTCCGGTGCGAAGGTCAGCCCGCTTTTGCGAACCTTTTGAATTTCTTGCGCCAGTTGGATGCAAAAGCTATCGATCCGCAGCGAAGGCAAGGAAACACTGACATATTCGTCTTTAAAACGCTCGATTAAAGCGGAAACCAGTTCCCGTAACCGCGAATAATCGGCGGAACTCAATGAGACCAACGACATCTCATTGTAACCTGTATTATCGACTAACTCTTGCGCATGCCGCAACAAGGTTTCCATCCGGCGTTCCCGCACCGGCCGATAGATAATCCCAGCCTGGCAAAAACGACAGCCTCGGCTGCAGCCGCGAAACAGTTCCAGCATGATACGATCGTGCACAATATCCAGGTACGGCAATACCGGCTTGGTAGGAAAAACGACTTGATCCAAGTCCTCAATAATCCGCTTATGAATGACCGGCTTTGCTTCTGAACAAGTAGGAATGACTTGTTGAACCGTCCCATCAACGTGGTAAGTTACCTGATACAACGACGGTACATAGATCCCTGCAATGGCAGCCACTCTTTTTAGCAATCCCTGCCGGCCTTCCGGGCGTCCGGCTTCTTTCCATTCGGCCACGGCCCGCGAAACTTCGACAATTGTTTCTTCCGCTTCACCCAGAATTACGAAGTCGAGAAAATCCGCCATCGGCTCCACATTGTAAGCGCAGGGGCCGCCGGCAACCACAAAGGGATCGGAAAGGGTGCGGTCCTTCGTGAATAAAGGAATACCGGCAAGATCCAACATATTTAAAATGTTGGTGTAACTTAACTCATACTGCAGAGTAAAGCCCAGCAGGTCAAAATCACGGATAGCGCACAAGCTGTCTAAAGAAAATAGCGGAATGTGGTGTTTCCGCATTTCGGCTTCCATATCCACCCATGGCGCATAGACCCGCTCCGCCACAATATCCAGTTGTTGATTTAAGGCTTCGTATAAAATTTTCAACCCTAGGTTCGACATGCCGACTTCGTACACATCCGGCATAGCCAAGGCAAATTTGACCTTCAACTGTGAATGGTCTTTGACCACGCTGTGCAATTCATTGCCGGTATAACGCCCCGGCTTGATTACACGGTGCAATATGTCGGGAGGAAGAGTAATCATAAATACCCTCATTTCTGTATTCAAAATTGATACGGTTAGAAAACCCGGCTTTCGCCGAGCTTTTAGTGACGGCGAAAGCCGTTGGTTGCACTTATGTCCAGCAGATAAAATTTTATACTATCTGCTGGACGAAGAAGCCCCGGCCAAGTAAGCCAGGGCGATCGCTAAAACATGATTTTTTGCCGTCGCATGTAAATATTGAGCAGGATGCCAATACTGACCATGTTGGTGGTCAGCGCACTCACCCCATAACTCATTAACGGCAAAGGAATACCAGTGACCGGCATAATCCCGGTTGTCATACCGACATTAACCAAGACATGGAATGTAAGCATGGAGGTAATTCCCGTCGCCAGCAAAGTGCCAAAATTATCTTTGGCCGCATCAGCGATTTTGACGCCCCGGTATAATAAAATCAAATAAAGCAGCAACACAACAAAACAGCCGACAAAGCCCAATTCCTCACCGATTACAGCAAAAATAAAGTCTGTATGGTTTTCCGGCAAAAAATTAAGCTGGCTCTGCGTTCCGGCAAACAACCCTTTGCCAAACAACATCCCGGAGCCAATCGCAATTTTCGATTGGATAATATGATATCCCGATCCCAGGGGATCCACATTGGGATCAATAAAAACAGTAAGGCGCTGTTTTTGGTAGTCTTTGAGAAAATGCCAAAACACAGGCATAATGGCCATCCCCGCGCCAAAAATCATCATAAGAAGTTTCGACGGAATCCCGGCAATATAAATCATGCCGAACAAAATAGCCAAAAATACTAGCGAGGTGCCAAGATCAGGCTGTTTCAAGACCAACAAAAACGGGATCCCGACAAACAGAAAAATCGGCAGAACATCCCGCCAAGTGTCAAGATGGCTGGATTTTTTATCCAATAAATACGCCAAGGCAATGATCATAATCAACTTGGAAAACTCGGACGGTTGAAGGGAAATCGGACCAAGCTGAATCCAGCGCTGCGCCCCCAGCGCAGAATGGCCGACAAACATAACCGCCAACAACATGACAACATTCACGATATACAGCGGTCCGGCAAATCGTTCCAAGTTTTTATAATCAAAATTCAACGTCGCCACAATCAACAGCATGTTGATTAGAGCAAACAACCCTTGTCGCTGAACATACAAATAACGATTTTCATTCGATAGATTGGCATGCGTGGCACTGGCAATGATCGTTAAACTGATGAGAATCAGCAGCATAGTCACGCCAATCAATACCCAGTCAAGATTTCTTAATAAACGCCGGTTTAACATTTCTTACCTTCCGTCCCTGATCATACTCTTTGTCTATTATAATAGGATTTTCTACCAGCGTCCAGTCTCAAACAAAGACACTACTGTATCGATCCCCCACGTTTCATGCGGTTTACGGGAATATTGGCAACGATAGCTACGGAAGATTTGGATTTTGTCAAATTGACTTCCATTTCCTGTTCATTAATTTCCATATAATTTGATATCACTTTGATCATATCGTCTTTCAGGGTTTCCATAAACTGCGGGGAAACATTCACACGATCATGAACCAATACCAACCGCAATCTTTCCTTGGCAATATTTTTTGAACCGGAAGATTCTTTGCCGAACAATTTCAAGATCAAATCAAGCATAATGTCCACCTTCCTATAATCTCAAAAATTTTTTCACTCTACTGAAAAAACTGTCGTGAACCTCCAACGACATCAATGGAACCGTCTCACCGGATAACCGTCTGACGATATTTTTATACGCTGTACTGGCCATAGAACCGGGTTGGGTGACCGCCGGTTCCCCGCGGTTAGTGGAAATGACGATATACTCGTCCTCCGGAATGACACCCAACAAATCGATCGCCAAAATATCAATGATATCGTCAATATCCATCATATCGCCCTTTTTCACCATTTGCGGACGAATACGGTTGACAATCAATTTCGGATCCGATTTTCCCTCTGACTCTAATAAACCGATGATGCGATCGGCATCCCGCACGGCCGACACTTCCGGCGTCGTGACGATGATTGCCTCGGTCGCACCGGCGATAGCATTGCGGAAACCTTGTTCGATTCCAGCCGGACAATCGATAATTACATAGTCGAATTCACGGGACAGTTCTTCACATAATTGCTTCATCTGTTCCGGATTCACCGCATTTTTATCCCTCGTCTGCGCCGCCGGCAAAAGATAGAGGGTTTCGTATCGTTTGTCACGGATCAAAGCTTGTTTTAAACGGCAATTTCCTTCTACTACATCCACCAAATCGTAGACAATCCGGTTTTCCAATCCCATTACGACGTCCAAATTCCGCAAACCAATATCTGCATCGATTAACGCTACCCGTTTTCCCGACAAAGCAAACCCCGTTCCGAGGTTAGCAGCTGTCGTCGTCTTTCCTACGCCGCCTTTACCGGATGTAATTACCAATACCTCGCCCATATATTGTAATCCTCCTCATATATATCCAAACGTTATTCTGCTGGTTCAATCGTCACGGCACCGTCAATAATACGGGCAATTTCCGGATATTCCGGATTATTCAACTGATCCGGCGCCCTGGCAATCACACCGGCAATCCGTAATTGGCTGGCCAATAACCGGTTCGCTTTGATCGTCGCTTCCCGGTTGCCGTACGCGCCGGCATGGGCAATGCCCCGGCAGGTGCCCAAAACGACGATATCGCCGCCGGCAATAATTTCCGCCCCCGGATTTACGTCCCCAATGACAAGCACCGAATGTTCGGAAACGACCTTTTGCCCACCCCGCAGCGTTTTTTCAACAATTAACGTCTGGGCAGCGGAAGTTTCGTCATCCGGTTGGGCCGGACCCTCTTCGGTACCGGTTTCTTTTTCGGTGATCTCGATTGCTTCCCAGAATAGTCCATATTCCGCAAAAACAGCCGTAAGTTGTTCCTGTTCTTCCTTGCTCAGCCTCTGCTCTGCCAGCGGAATATGGATGATGCTGCCTTTGCCGAAAAAAGTCGCAGAAGCAGCTAATTTCGTCTGAATTTGGTTTAAAACTTCAGCAAACTGGAGTTGATCCGGAATGAGCAGTTGTAAATTGCCGCCGATTCCTTTAAACATTACATCTTGTCGCATTATTTTTCTCCTAAGCACACCATAGCAGATCAACATTGGTTGCGCAGCGTACTTCCTTGTTCTTATTACAAAACCGTGTGCGGTTTATAGACCCGCGGAGCATCGCTCTGGGCTGACTGGTTCAGATTAAAAGCAGCCTCCATAATTTTGCGGGCAATCGGCGCCGCAGAAGAAGAACCAAACCCGCCTTGCTCTACAATAACAACAACAGCCACCCGCGGATCTTCATACGGGCCATAGGCTACAAACCAGCCGTGGTCATCGCCATGAAAATTTTCCGTCGTTCCGGTTTTTCCGGCAATATGGATGGGAAAATTAGCAAAGACGTCTCCTGCCGTGCCACCTGCTTGCGCAACTTCCCGCAACGCCTCACGGATTAATTGTAAATTTCCGGCCGACAGAGCGACACTGCCAACTTCCTCCGGCGCAAACTTCTTTATAATTTCGCCATTGGGCGATAAAATCCTGTTCACCAAGTACGGGCGGTAACGGTGTCCGCCATTGGCAATTTCACTGATTAACACCGCCATTTGCAAAGGAGTAGCCAACTGGAATCCTTGACCGATCGCCGCGTCAAACGTTTCCGACAAATACCAGTCTTCGCCATACACTTTCTGTTTATAACGGCGATTTGCCACCAGGCCGTCAGATTCACCCGGCAAATTAATTCCTGTATACTGGCCTAAACCAAACATTCGGGCGTATTTTTCCAGATTATCAATCCCCAGGCGGTTTCCCATTTCATAGAAATAGACGTTATCGGATTTGGCCAGCGCTTCCTTAAAATTAATCCAGCCTAACGCTTCCCCTTCGGCATTGCCTTTCGGTATCAGCCAATGCTGACCAGAATCGAAGATCTTTTCATCCGGAGTCACTTTGCCCATTTCCAACGCCGCAGCTCCAGTTACAATCTTGAAAGTAGAACCCGGCGAGTACTCGCCGGAAATTGCTTTGTTATCCATTGGATTATTGGGATTGTCATTTAATACTTTCCAATCTTTACTCGAAATTCCCGTAGAAAACAAATTGGGATTAAAGGTTGGACGGCTTGCCATCGCCAGGATTTCTCCCGTTTGCGGGTTAATTACAACCGCTGCCGCCGCCTGTGCCCGTTTAAACCGGGACTCGGTTTGCAAATACTTCAATTGCTCATCCAGCGCCGTTTCGGCAGCCTTCTGTATCCGGTAATCAATCGTCAAAACCAGGTTGCTGCCCGGAACCGGCTCTTTTTTGCCCAAAACCTGGACAGAACGGCCAGTAACATCCACCTCAACCTGTCCGCCGCCATCCACACCGCGCGCCTCGGAATCATATACGCTTTCCAAGCCGGTTTTGCCGATAATATCCCGTTGTTTATACCCGGCGGCTTTTTTCCTGCTTAATTCGTCGTCATTAATCTCACTTACGTAGCCAAATACATGAGCGGCTAATTCATTGTACACATAATTCCGGATTGGCTGGATCTCAATAACGACACCGGGCAATTCACTCCGGCGCTCTTCAATCCGCGTCACGATATCCGGACCAATGTCCGCTTTTATGCGCACCGGATCAAAAGAACTGGTCTGCTGACTGATCTTTTGCCGTATTTCGGCTTCATTCATGCCTAAAATGAGCGCCAACTGTGAAATAACCCCGTCATTGACCGGTCCGGTAGCCGGCAGCAGCGAAACTGTAAAACCGGGCCGATTCGAAACCATCGGAATCCCGTTTCGGTCAAAAAATGTACCGCGCGGCGCCATAACCGGTATCAGGCGCAACCGGTTGCCATCCGCTAATTGCGTGTACATCTTACCCTGTACAATTTGCATATATCCTACCCGTCCGACCAAAACCAAAAAAACAAGCACGACCAGAAGCGCTAATACCTGCACCCGGTTTTGCAAATTTCTTACCAGCAAATTACTAACACTCCCTTATTATTCAGAAAAACATTATACAATATAAGGCTAAACAGTCTGCACCAGACGGCGGCTGTAGAAATAGATCGCATAATGGATCGGAATCGCTGCCAGCATATTATAAAACGCTGCCGGAATTACCTGTTGGATAAAATAAGCAACAATATCCATCGGGTAGCCTGACAAAAATAAGAACATCATCGTAAACAGCCCCTGGAAAACAGTGGCTGCCATGACAGCGAACAACGGCAACAATATATTTTCTTTAAAAACATTACGCTCAGCCAGGCCAAACAAATAACCCGTTAACATTTTCGGCAAAAGATTGAGGCCAAAAATAGCGCCGGATGCCAAATCTTGCAGCAATCCGGCAAAAAAACCCACTCCGATTGCCGTATCCTTGCCAAACAGCAACCCGGCCGAAACCACAGCCGCCAATAAAAGATCCGGACGATGTCCACCCGTAAACAGTAACGGTAAAATCGTCGCCTGTATAACAAGCAGAATCAGCACCAACCCACACCAGAATGCCGCTCTCATCACTGCTTGTCCCCTTTCGGCATGCTGCCCGTTGGTTCGGAAGATCGGACAATCACGGCCACTTCCTCCAGGCGATCAAAATCAACCGCAGGTTTCAAGATGGCGTGCTTTACCAATCCGCCTTCGTCGTCTACGACATCCACAACCTCGCCAACTAATAATCCTTTCGGATAAATGCCGCCAAAACCGGAAGTAATGATTTTATCGCCAATGACAACATCCGCATCCCGCGCTAAATTCTTCAGACGGGGGGCTAACGGTTGTGCGGCATTGCCTTCAATAATCCCGGCAACCCTCGACTCAGGCCGCTGAACCAGCACGCCTACCGCACTACGCGGATCCAAGATCAATTGTACTTTAGCCAAATTTGCGCTTACCTGGATCACATTTCCAACCAAACCGCGGGATGTAACAACGGCCATGTCTTTTTTTATGCCGTCATTACTACCACCATTGACCACAATCGTGTTCGTCCAACTTCCCGGATCCCGGCCAATCACCGCAACCGTCACCAGGCTAAATTGCGGTGAAACTTTTTTATAGTCCAGCATCGCCCGCAGTCGGGCATTTTCCGCCATAATTTCGGTAACATTGAATTCTGTTTGCCGCAATTGTTCATTTTGCGCCCGTAACGTTTCATTGTCCCGGTATACAGTGCTCAGATTTCCAAAGAAGTCTGTAACATGCCGAAATCCGTATCCTGTCTTTGCAGCTGCATATTCAACCGGCGCCAATATAGAAACAACGGTTTTTTCCAGCAAGGGAAATTTATGCGCTTCATGAGCGGAAAAAACAGCCAGGAGAATGACGGTCAAAACGGCCGCCGAAATGATTGCCGCCTTTTTATAAAAAAACCGCACTCTTTCGGCTCCTCTCTATCCTAATTTTTTGGGTGACATGATCACTCTTTTTAAAATTTCAATGCTCTCCAATGCCTTGCCGGTCCCCATAGCCACGCAGGATAATGCATCCTCCGCGATATGCACCGGCATCCCGGTTTCACGGCTTAATAACAGATCCAGTCCCCGCAGCAGAGAACCACCGCCGGTCATCACAATACCACGGTCCATGATATCCGAAGCCAATTCCGGCGGCGTCTTCTCCAACGTCACTTTCACTGCTTCAATAATGCTGGCGACCGGTTCGCTGAGAGCGAACAAGACCTCTTCCGACTTAATATTCAACGTTTTTGGCAGGCCGGTAACCAAATCGCGGCCCCGGACATCCATCGTCTCACCGGTCGTTGTCAACAAGGCCGATCCGATCGTCATTTTTACCGCTTCCGCCGTCCGTTCACCAATCATTAAGTTATAGGTCCGCTTGATATATTGAACTATGGCTTCATCCATCTCGTCGCCGCCAACCCGGATGGAACGGCTGGTAACAATACCACCCAGGGAAATAACCGCCACTTCCGTCGTTCCGCCACCGATGTCAACAACCATATTGCCGGTTGGTTCATGCACCGGCAAGCCGGCTCCAATCGCCGCCGCCATCGGTTCTTCAATCAAATATGCCTCACGGGCGCCCGCTTGCACGGTGGCATCGATAACTGCCCGTTTTTCAACTTCTGTAATTCCTGAAGGAACTCCGACGACAACCCTGGGGCGGACAAACGATTTCGTATCAATCGACTTCCGGATGAAATATTTCAACATGGCCTGCGTAATATCAAAATCAGCGATAACCCCGTCTTTTAACGGGC
>CAYUNV010000015.1:0-3786 GCA_964446265.1 uncultured Negativicutes bacterium
CCCCCGGCTCTCTGAAAGACGATTCCAACTTACTTATCCCAGTCATTGCATTTCCTGTTATAGTATTGGCTTTACTATAACAAAAGAATTTTGACCTGTCAAGCAGTTTTTTTGTAAACTTTGCCCTTAATGTCTGGCGCACTCGCTGGCTTGGCCTTTCATAATCGCCAGTCCATGCTCTAACGACGGCAAAACGACTTCCAAACACTCTTCTACGCCGCGGGGGCTCCCCGGCAAATTAATAATCAGAGTCCGTCCGCGCATACCGGCCACAGCGCGCGACAGCATTGCCCTGGAGGTTTTCTCTAATGATTTTGCCCGGATCGCTTCCGGTATCCCCGGTACAATGCGATCAATGACTGCCAGGGTAGCTTCCGGCGTCACGTCACGCGGACCAAGGCCAGTGCCGCCGGTAGTCAGGATCAAATCAATCCCCTCCTCATCCGCCATTCGAACAATTTCCTGGCTGATGATTTCCTGTACATCCGGGATCACAACATAGGCACTGACCGTCCCAATATCTTTCAATAAACGGGCAATCGTTTTTCCGCTTATATCTTCCCGTTCACCACGCGATCCTTTATCACTGGCCGTAATTATTCCAATCGTATACATTGTAACATTGCCTTCCTTTTCATGCATCGTTCTGTTTCCTCCTTTTCTTCTTCATTGGCCAACCTTCTCTGCCCGGCAAAAGCAGTCAGCTACATCATTATGATTAGCCAATCCCGTGGCAATCCCGCCCTAGATTAATAATCAGGGGGATATAGGGCAAGCCGGTCGCCATCTTTCAAGGCCTGATCCATTTCTGCATTTTTACCATTAATTGCGATAGTCCAGACATCGACACGATCAATTTCCAGTTCAGCAAGCAATTCCAAAACAGTAATATCGTCCAGCACATCCACTGTCAATACACCACTTGAACTACCCCGCATATACCGGTTCAGAATTCCATGCATCATCACTTCTATTACCATGCGTCCATATCCTTCCCATATTAACGTATCATTATTATTTTGCCTGCGGAGGATAAATCATAGCCCCCTAAAGCCTCTACTTCTCGGCGAAAATCAACGGATTGTAAAATCGTAATGATTTGATGCAAACGAGGATCATCCGGCAAAAAATTCAATAACAAATCATATTGTTCATGCGCTATGGGAATCGTTTCTAAGCCGAACGCCTTAGCCGCACCCTGAATTCCCATACCGGCATCCACTACGCCGTCGGCAATCATGGCGGCAACGGCCATATGGGTTCCCGCCTCTTTATCATACCCGGAAATAGTTTCCGTACAAATACCCATTTTTTTCAGCTGAAAATCCAGAAGAATTCTCGTTCCTGACCCGCGCTGCCGGTTAATAAACTCAATTCCCGTCCGGGCCAAATCAGTCAGTCCGTTAATCTTCTTCGGATTGCCCGGCGCTACCATAAGAACCTGCTCCCGCATGGCTAAATGGACCAAATGCCATCTGCCGCCCGGCAAATATTTGTTGACAGCGGCTAAATTATATTCGCCTGTATCCGGATCAAGAATATGAATACCGGCAATGTGCGCTTCGTTACTGCGGACCGCCATAATGCCTCCCATGCTGCCGACATTCGCACAGGACAAATTCAGTCCGGCCTGCCGTCGAAGATGGACGGCCAAAATGTCCAGCGACAAATCATGGCTGCCGACGGCCAGTAAGGCATCCGTCACCGGTTCTTCCGTCAAAAGGGTAACATCCACCTGTGCTCCGGTAGCCAAACCGGAGGATTCTGCCGGTATCCGGATCACACCGGTAGCTTTCGTGAGTGTAGAAATCATCCCCGCTCCTCGGTTTAACGGCGCGGCAATGATATTTCCCTGCACACTTCCCAGCGATACGCGAATATATTCTTCCACTCCAATAGAAGAATATAATTGCCGGGCCAGCTTTGCCTGGATCTGTGGCGCCGAACGCAGCGGAAGCTTTTGTCTGGCATACAGCATGTCCCGCAAAAACAACTCTGCCGTTAACATGGTCGATACGGGATATCCCGGCAAACCAATGACCGGTTTGCCTTTACAAATTGCTAAAATAACCGGTTTTCCAGGTTTAGTAGCGATGCCATGCACCAACACCTGCCCTAGCTCGGCCAAGACCCGCGCTGTAAAATCTTCTGTTCCCGCCGAAGTTCCGGCATTGGTAACAACCATGTCGCAATGCGCAAGACATTCTGCAACAGCCTCACGCAACGCCGCACGATCATCCAGTACAATACCATGCCGCTCCGGCAATCCGCCCCAATTAGAAACTTGGGCAGACAGCATATGCGAATTCACATCCAAAATTTTCCCCGGATCTAACTCCTTCCAGGAAGAAACCAATTCGGTCCCCGTCGGAATGATTGCTACGCGCGGACGGCAAATAACTTCCACCTCGTCCAGCCCGGAAGCCAACAAAGCCGCAACATCCGCCGGCGTAATTTTATGGTTCTCCGGCAAAACCAGTTCGCCGGCAGCAATATCTTCACCAACAATACGGACATGCTGCCAGGGAGCCGCAGCCGCTAAAATTTCCACGTTTTGTCCTTGGCGGTGGGTATCTTCGACCATGATCACCGAATTCGTTCCAGTTGGTAAAACATCGCCCGTATCGACAACATAGCACCCACCGGCAACAAAAGGATCTCCCGCGGACAATACCGTCAAATTTTTGGGAGTGGTTTCTCCGGCGCCGAAGGTATCTTGAGCCCGTACTGCAATTCCGTCCATGGCAGATCCGTTATAATGCGGAACCGATCGTCCGGCATAAATACACTTGGCAGATATGCGGTTTAAAGCCTCCGGAACAGCAACAATTTCTGTTGGAACAGTTTGAAAATACCCGCATTCCTGCAGTTTATCCCACCATAACTGCACCGCTTGTTCCCGCGGCATACACTGCAGGTATGAATTTACTTTTTGCAAAATGGCCCCTCCATTCCAAGTTCGAACATTACATCAGTACAACCTTAACAAGGTCACCGGCATACAATCCGCCGCTATCGGCAGCAATGTGCACAAGGCCGTCGGCCTGAGTCATCGTACTGATTAAACCGGACTTGCCTAATACAGGATCCGCTTCATAGCCATTCTCGCCCCAGCGCAAACGCACCCGCAAAAAATCATCCCGCCCCGGGGTGGAAGCAATATTGCGGGAAACACGGGCCGGTATCAGCCAACCTCGCTTAGCAGAACTTTGACCAAGCAGCAATTCGATGGCCGGCTTGACCATTTGTTCACACACAACCAAGGCCGAAACAGGATGACCTGGTAAGCCAAAAACCGGTACCCGGCCAATCAAACCGTAAATTGTCGGTTTGCCAGGTTTCATTGCGATGCCGTGCAGTAAAACGCCGGGAGCGCCCAGCTGCGCAATCGCCTGGACAGTATGATCCCTTGTTCCGACAGAACTACCGCCGGAGATCAATACCATATCACATTCCTGTGCTGCCCGCTGCAATGCCAACAATACCTGTTGATAGTCATCCGGGATAATTCCGTAGCGGAAAGTGGAGCAACCGCTCGTTTCCAGCATCGCCGCCAAAGCATACGAATTAATATCCCTGACTTGCCCGCCTTCCGGTTTTATGACAATATCAACGACTTCATCCCCGGTCGACAGGATGCCGATCCGCGGCTGTTTTCGCACTGAAATCTCGGTAAACCCGCACGCGGCCAATGCGCCAATCTGAGTTGCGCCAATTTTTTCGCCGCTCCGGACAATGACTGTGCCCGCCTGTATATCTTCCCCTTTATAGATGACATTATCACCC
>CAYUNV010000015.1:3796-8993 GCA_964446265.1 uncultured Negativicutes bacterium
CCTGCCCGGGTAACACGGTCATTCCAGCCGGCTGTCCCATAAATACTTCACCGGCGTTATCCAATATGACAGGGATTCCTTCTCCGGCAACAAAAATATCCGAACTTCGCACAGCAAATCCATCGACCGTCGATCGGCTGAAGGAAGGAATATCCTCTTGTGCAATATGGTCTTTTGCCAGAATTCTTCCGAGTGATTGCGGCAAAGCCACGGTTTCCGGTTCCATAACATTCCCTTCAAGGCTTTCAAATAGAATCTTCCACGCTTCACTCAACGGTTTTGCATTCATGAATTCCATTTTTCATTCCCCTTCGGCATGAGTGCCTTACATTGTCAATTGCTATTCTTAAAGACAACCCGACTGGTCTTGCCAGCCGGGCTACTAACAATCATAACTCTATTTCAGATATCCATTTCTTATTTCCCTAATACCTTTGCTGCCAAAAAATCGGCCATTGGCGCCGGGTCATCCAAATTAAAGGTCGGCACGTTATCATACAGTACGACATCAGAAGCCATCGCTAACAGCTCATCGCAGCGCTGCGAAAAACCTCGATCCTGGTTTCCGCTTCCCGCTTATAGCCTTCGGTAAAAATGATATCAACTCCGTCGATATATTGTACGGCCTCTTTCAAAGTAAGTTCTTGATCCACTTTTTTAATCATTGCCATTTTTTGCGGCGATGAAATACACACGACATCGGCTCCGGCCTGGGCATGGCGCCAAGTATCTTTTCCTGGCCGGTCCATCTCAAAGCCATGCACATCATGTTTAAGAATCGCAACTTTGTAATTGCGATTTTTCAGTTCGCGAATGAGTTTCTCCAAATAGGTTGTTTTTCCGCAGTCCGATCTGCCCACAAAAGAAATAACTGGAATCATGGTACCCCTCCAAATATAAATTTATCATACTATAAATTCTTCATAAAATGGTTTAGCCCTGCAAAAAAATGTCACCCAATAAAAAAATAAAAGGGACTCGGCAAAAATGCGCGAATATTTTAGATAATTAAAACTTTCACCAAGGAGGTTTTTCATCATGGTACAGATGCATTACTATGGCCATTCTTGTTTTCACTTACTCCACAACCAAGTTGGCTTGCTATTCGATCCATTCTTCACAAACAATCCACTAAACACAACCGATCCGAAAAAAATTTCCTGCAATTTCATACTGGTCTCCCATGCCCACGGCGACCATTTAGGCGACACCTTTGATATCGCCCAAAGAACCAAGGCCGTCGTAATTTCCACCGCCGAAGTAGCAAATTTATGCGCCCAGCAAGGCTGCAGTTCACACGCCATGCATTTGGGCGGCAAACACAAATTTGACTTTGGTACCGTTCGCATCACTCCTGCCTTCCACGGTTCAGGGATCCCCGGCGGACACGCCTGCGGATTTATCGTTGACTTTTTTGGCATAGTTGTTTACTTCGCCGGCGACACCAGCTTGTTCGGCGACATGGAACTATTGGGGCGGTTAGAAAAAATCGATTATGCCCTTCTGCCGATCGGCGATAACTATACGATGGGCCCGCAAGACGCGGCAGAAGCAGTCGGGATGTTAAAACCACGGGTTGTGATTCCCATGCATTACAACACCTGGCCGATCATCGAACAATCGCCGGAGGACTTTAAAACAAACGTGGAAAAACGGTTTCAAATCCCGGTGCAAATCGTACCGCCAGGAACAAAACTGACACTAACGAAATAACGGCCGTCGCAGCGATGTTTGCACCTTCAAAATAAGCGCAAACATCGCTGCGTTTCTTTTCCGGAAGATAAATTTTCGAATTTACGCTTTTCCGGGGCAAAAAACGGCAAAATTACAATAGCAGCACCAGTCGGTATTACATTGGTACTGTTCTTCGTCGCCGTGTGAGGCAATGTACCGGCAAACCTCCGTCATTTCCTGTTGGATCGCCGCCAACTCTTTCTCGCCAACCGAAACCATGGCCGTCTTATCCAACCGGACAAAATAAATCTGTGCATCTTTTACCGGCCGTCCGTAAGCCGCCCCTGCCGCCAAGGTGTACAAGCCAAGCTGCCAACGATAGCTCTCCACTTTTGCGGCCAAATCGCCAAAATCAACCTGATCCGTTTTATAATCAACAATACCTAATGATCCATCCGGATAGGACAGCAAACAATCTACACTGCCGGTAAACGAAAACCGGTTCGGCAGCATTCCGTCTGCTGCCTGCATGTAATAGTTAAACCGCCATTCCCGCCGCCATATCCGTTCGGTTATGCCGCGGAAAAAAGCGCTGTCCTGGTGCTGCAGTGCCAACGGCTCAGCTGCTTTAACCACCTCGGCAACCCATTCCGCCGGAACAGTTTCCTGTACCGCCGACAAAAGCTTCTCGGCTGCATCGTCTTCCGGACGCATAGTTTCATAAAAACGGTGGACAGCCAATCCAACTAACTGCGCAGGAGCACCTCCTCCTGCCGGCAAATCGGCCAAACGAACATCCACCTCTGGCATTCCTGCCACATAACGGTAAAAAAACGCCCGTGGACAACGGCGGTGTAACAGCAAGGAACTGGCCGAATAGGTTCGGACCGCATCCGGATGTTGTTCGCGAACCGGTGCTAAAACAGCGGTTATCGCGCTGATTTCATCAGGATCAGGCTCGATAATTTGCTGAAGGGAGCAAACTACGCCAGCTCCCGCGGCCGATGGCACTATTCGATCCGGCTGTTCACGGGAAACAATAATTTTTCCCAACCCTGCCGGCAAACTATCCGGCAACGTTTCATTATCTTCAAATCCATAGATTTTTCCCAGCCACTTAAAAAATGAATTTAATTCTAAAAAATCCTTGTCAACCGGGGTTTTATTTTTTTCCATCATGGCATACAATACCAAATAATCCTGCGCCCGCGTAAATGCGACATACAACAGCCGCTTCATTTCCAAAAACGCTAATTTGCGTTCCCGGGCGGCAGTTTCCTGGTAAAAACGAGTTTCCACGAGGTTTCCCAATTCATCCGGGACTTTGATCCCAATACCGCCGGAAGAACCGCAAATGGCCGGCGCAGCGTCTTCATGGAAACGCCGCTGCATATCCGGCAAAAAAACAACCGGAAATTGAAGGCCTTTTGCCTTGTGGACCGTCATCAGTTTCACCGTATCACCGGTTTCGCTCTCAATTTGTTCAGCACTCTCTTCGGCCTGCTGCCCGGCCAAGGTCTCAATATATTGCAAAAAGTCATTGAGGGCGGCAAAGTCTTCCGAGTGAAACGCCTCCGCTATGTCAATCAACTTATAGATATTCGCATAAACTTGCAAACCCATAAATTCCGTGAGGGCCAATTCTGCATACTGGGTTTCGTCTAACGCTATTTTCAATAGATCTGCTACCTTTACGAAGCCGCATAACCGGCGCAGTTTTCCGATTATCCGGTAAGCCCGGACTGCCGCCTCCCGCTCTTCTACTGTCAATTCTATGTTTACGGCAGCGTTCTGCAAACCTTGCCAAATTGTTTTGTCTTGTATTTTTAGACACACCAAAGTCTCATCCGACAACATAAAGAAAGGCGAGCGCAATACACCGGTTAACGCCGTTTCATTGTAACAATTGTCCACAACCCGCAGTAAATTCAGCATATCGCAAATTTCCTGGCTTTGATAAAACCCCCGTCCGCCCAAAATATAATAGGGAATATGATTGCGTTGCAAAGCCGCTTCGTAGACGGACATATTCGTACTGGCGGCAAATAAAATTGCGATGTCGCAATAAGAAACCGGCCCGCTTTTTGTTCCTTCGCGAATAATAACCTCCTGGCTATCCACCATGCTACGGATGCGTTGCGCCAACCCTTCCGCCTGCTTTTCCAACCCTTCGTTTTCCGGGTTGAGGGCTTCTTTGTCGATCACACGCAGTTCAACGCAAGGAAGGTTCTCAGAACAGCGCCGGTGGGCCTGCAGATGTTTAAATTGGATTAAATCATCCGCGGTACCCATCAACTCGGTGAATAGATCATTGAATACCTCCAGCAAGCCGTCCACCGAGCGGAAATTGGTGTCCAAGTCCAGTAATTCTCCTCCGGCGGCCACAACATCCCGGGCAACCCGGTCAAACACGCTGACATCCGCTCCCCGGAAACGATAAATAGATTGTTTGGGATCGCCAACCACAAACAACTTTTCCCCCTGCAAAACTTCCGCATCACCGCTGCAAAGCAAATAGACAATCTGGCGCTGGAGGTCATTCGTATCCTGAAATTCATCCACCATAATCTGATGAATACGGCTTTGATATTTTCGGCAAACTTCCGCATTATCGCATAACAGTTTCCAGGTACGTTGTTCAAGATCATTGTAAGTCAACGCATGGAGGCTGTTTTTTCGTTTACCAATCGTTTCGTGAATCTCCGTTAAATACTGGTGCAGAGCCGGTAATAACTCCAAGGCCTTATGCGTTAATACAAGCTGCCGCAACTCGTCAAGCAAGCTGCGAAGGCAGATCACGATGTCCTTATCTTTGGAACGGGTTTGCAGACAACCGAGATAGGTTTCCACTCGACGCGCCGCTTTCACATGTTCTTCGCCACCGCTGCCATAACAGTTGATTGCTTCCACTATTTCCAACCAGTTTTCACGAATCTTCTCTACCGCCAAAGAATGTCCAGTCTTCTTCGCAGTCCCTGCATGAAACGAAAGCAACTCCTGGCAAACATTCTTTAACTCCTCTTTCATTGCTCCTTCCCGTTCCAGGTTCTGCCGGTACGGAGCCAGCAGGCTGGCTAAATCGAGCTGGCCCATGGCAAGCGGGAGTTCACATTTTTTATACAAAGCGACAAACGACCCTGACAGGCTTTTCTTGCCGTACGCATACGCTAAACGGTCCAACCATTCCGCATCGGCTTTCACCGCTTTTTGCAACACGGACTGGACTGCCTCCTTCAGCAGCAGATCAGACTGCACCTCATCCAATATACTGAAATTCGGATCAAGGACCGCCTCCACGGGATTTTCCCGCAAAATCCGGCCGCACAAACTATGGATCGTAGAAATCGGCGCATATTCCAGCTGCTGTTTTGTTTTCTCCCAAAAAGCCCGTTCGGCATCATCGCCGGAAGCGCGCAGCAAATCTTTGATCTGGTTTCGGATGCGTTCTTTCATTTCTTTCGCGGCTTTATTGGTAAACGTAACTGCAAAAATGTTTTCACAGCTTGATTTTTTTTGACTTAAA
>CAYUNV010000015.1:9056-9848 GCA_964446265.1 uncultured Negativicutes bacterium
CCGGCGGCAAGAGCAATATGTCCTGTGCCGGTAATCGCCGCTTGTTGTACAGGTGTATAATTATTCATTGTTTTGTTCCTCCTGGCGCTTCGCTTCCATCCGGTATTTGTCATAACGGCAAATCCCTATGGCAGGGCAATAATCCGGACAGGCCTTGCCCGGCAAAACCGGAAAATGACCTTGACGGATCTGGTTTGCGTATTGCACAGCATAAGAGATAACAGCCGCTTGCAATTCACTCCACTCTTGCTCCGCCAGATCGCCGTTTCGTTTCCGTTTGCGAAACGCCAGACCGGCACTCAGCTCCGCCTTCCACATTCCGCCGTCTTTCTTGCAGCCTTCAATGGAATAATAACCGCCGCCGGTAGTTTTTTTGCCGGTTTTTTCACCCAATTGCCGTTCAACAGCCCAAATATACAAGGCGATCTGGAGATCCAGCCCTGTTTTCAACTCGCCAAACCCCGGACACCGGTTCCGTTTGTAATCGGTAACTACATACGTATCATTACACAGGTCGATCCGGTCAATTTTACCGCGTACCGCCACTTGCCCGTTATCATCAGCCAATTCCAAGGGGCCGAATTCCCATTCCAAATGATGCGGCCTGCCTACGGCGCCTTCCGCAGTCTGCTCGCCTAATTCAAAAAGCAGCCAACGGTTTAACACCTGGATAAAATGATGCTGGTCATACTTCCATAAATCGCCGCAAACCAGTTTCCCTTGTTCAATCATCCGCCGATAGACTGTCTGGAATAAATCCGCCAACTCCTGCTGATACACCGCAAGCTGCGA
>CAYUNV010000015.1:9887-25501 GCA_964446265.1 uncultured Negativicutes bacterium
GTCCCCGCGATGTCCAGCCCCACCTCTTCGTCTTGTTCCTCCCAGCCATCCAGTTTCAACAAATAACGGGCAAAATAAGCAAACGGGCATTGCGCATACGTTTCCAGCGCCGAAATGCTGAACGTCCCTTTCGCCTCCGCCAGTTGGCGGCAGGCGGCAATTAATTCCGGCTTGGCCAGCAACCCGTCGTATGCCGAAAAATCAGGACCGGAGCGAAGCTGCAGTACTGCTAACCGCCGCTTAAATTCCTCATCCAAACACCGATGCCAAACATACTGCACGACGTTCTTCGGCACACCGGGCCGGACAGCAAAATGCTCCACCAACGTTTTGCCAACCAATTCATGCCGGCTGCCGATTTTTTGGTAATCGGCGATAAACCATTCATTCAGATCAAATTGCTGATACGATACGCTGCCGGCAGAAAACAAGCCGAAAGCTTCGTCGATATACGGCGACGCCAAGCGGCTCGGATCTTCCAAACAACTGAGGATCAAGCGTTCATCCGCCATTGATACGGCAATCGCAAAATAAAGGTCCTCCCGGGCTCTTTGCAGCCGATCGGTATCCATAACCACTCCCACATCCGACAATTGACGGCGCTCGGTTTCGTTATACAGCCAATTTTCCCGCTGATGCTGCGGAAACTCACCCTCCGCCAGGCCAAGCACAAAAACAACCGGGAAACGGACACCGCGAACGGCAGCCGGGCTTACAACCTGTACGCCGGCCGAATCGCGCTGTTCTAAGCGGACTTTCCGCCCGGCAACGGCCTGCTGGAAGAAGCGGGAAAAGTCGGCAAGCGAAAGCACCTCCTGTTCTCTGCCCAACAACTCGAAGCCGTGGACCAAATCATCGAGAGCGTTCTCGACTTCCTCCACGGACTGCAATTCCGCCTTGAGCAACGCCAAAGTCAAAACGCCTGTCCGATACAGCTTGCCGATATTTTCAGGAATTGACAAATTCCGTATCAAATTCTTTACAGACGCTGCCAAAACAGAGCAGGTGCCGTTTTTCGGAACACCTGCCGCCAAATTTCGCAACCGCATAAATTGATCGGCATAACCGGCTGAGGACTGTTCAGGAAAAGCCTCCTGGATGCTTTTCAGCCAATCCGTCCAATTACGGATCACTTTTGTTAACAGGGTAAACTCCAGAAGATCGGCATCCAACCCCAGACAGATTTCAGCCAACGGCGACTTCAACAGGTTTTTCACCGTATGCCGCTCCCCATCATTCATCTGCGCAGCAAAGCAATTGAGAATGAATTGGACCAACGGACGGCCAACTACCGGTTCTTCCCACGACATGCTGACCGGAACTCCTACACGGGCAAAAGCGGTTCGTAAATCGCTGTAGCCCTTCGTATCGCGAACCACGACAGCAATATCCTGCGGCCGATATTGTCCGGTCTGTAATACCAGTTTGATTTGGTTCGTAATTTCGCTGATTTCTTTGGCCTGCCGCGGACTGTTGAGAACCGCGAAGCTGTCATCTGCTGTGATAACCGGTACCGGTACCGAAAATAGGTGCTTGCGGATATGGTCCAATACACCATACCCCTCTTCCGCCAGATGATAATCAACAGCAAAACCGCTGCCAATCAAGGTATTCACCGTATCTTCCACCGCTACATAAAGTCGGGAACGATTTTTTTCGTACACTAAAGCGATATCAATCGCCATTTTGCGGCTTAATTGCAATAAGACTTTAATTTGCAGCGGCGTAAGAATATAAAATTCGCTGACATACAGATGACTGTAAGACAATGTCAACGTTTCCGCCGCCAAAGCTTCAGCCGCCAAAAGGTAGGTTTCCTCCAGATCCGCAAGCCCCAGCGCAGACAAAGCCTGCTGATAGGCTGCATAAATCAAAGATACCTCCTGGTCTTTTCCAGTCATTCCCTTAGCCTCAACGGCGTAGCGAAACTCCTGCGGTGAAGTACCGGAGCGCTTTATTTCACCCAACAAATCGGTTACCGTACTGATGTATCCTGGAAAACTGGCTATTTTACTAAAATACGGCAATTGCCCGTTTTTAGCCAAACCAGCTAAAATATGTCCTACCAACATTTCCTGCGTCAACCTGTCGATTCTTTCCCGGCGGTTTCCGGCCTGCCGCAGAATATCAACAACCAGTTCATCAAACGACAATAGTTTCAGTTGCTCATGGCCAACACAACGGGAACTCATCTTTTCCCGGACCTGGTTCAACAAAAAAGAACTCGGCAACAAAAATACCGAATTTTGATAATCAAGAATAAATTCGTCCCGTTTGCTGCCCCCCAAGGGTAAACAGTGCAACTTCAGCATCACAGCGCCTCCTGCATAGAATCCATAACTATATTATATTAAACTCCAGGCCCATGCGGTCCTGCCGAGAACAAAAAAATAACCTCTGCCGGGCAATCAGTAACCGGGCAGAGGTACGTGTTTACATATAATGTTATGCTAACATTTTTACCATAGCAATTTCATCACAATTCGGGAATTTTGCGCAGTTGATGCACTCTTTCCACACCTTATGCGGCAAGCTTTCTTTTGGCTGTTCGACAAACCCCAGCTTGGCAAAAAAACCCGGCTGGTAGGTCAGCGCATATAATGTCTTCACGCCGATTTCCCGCGCTTCTTCCGTCAGTTTTTCAACAATCATCCTGCCGATGCCGGTCCGGGCCACCGAAGGCGCAATTGCCAACGCCCGCACTTCACCCAGCTCGTTCCAGCACAGATGCAAGGCACCCACACCGACAATGACCCCGTTGTCTTCCGCCAGTGTAAATTCCCGCAGGCTTTCGTACAATATATTTCTTGACCGTGCCAGCATTAAACCTTTATCCGCATAATCATTAATCAGATGATATATTGCTTCCACATCGCTGAATCTGGCTTTGCGAAGGATCATATTCATCACTCCCATCGTCATGAATAATTATAACACATTATAAATATTTATACAACATCATGTGTTTTTGTTCCCAACGAAAATCCATATTGGGCAGCACTTGGACACAATTCATTGACCGGACACTCGAAACATAAGGGTTTTCTGGCTTTGCAAATTTTCCGTCCATGCCAAATCAGCCAATGATGCGCGGCACCCCATTTTTCTTTGGGAATAAGCTGCATTAATTCATCTTCCACAAGCCGCACCGTATTTCCTGCCGCCAGTTGTAAGCGGTTCGCAACACGAAACACATGCGTATCCACAGCAATTGCCGGAATATCAAACAGTTGGCTAAGGACGACATTCGCAGTCTTACGGCCAACCCCAGGCAAGCGGATCAGTTCTTCGAACGTTGCCGGGACCAATCCGTCATGATCCCTGACCAAGTGATGGCACGCTGCCAAAATATTTCGGGCTTTACTGTGGTACAGTCCGCAATCCCGGATCAGCGTTTCCAATTGGTCCTGGGTTAAGGCCAGCATTTTCTCAGGAGATGCGTAGGCGGGAAATAATCGCGGAGTAATCATGTTCACCCGTATATCCGTACATTGGGCCGATAAAATAACGGCAATCAACAACTCAAAGGGGCTCGAATAAACAAGCCCCGTCGTTGTACCTTCATACTCTTTTTCCAGAACATGCAGTATTTTTTCTTTCATAGCCGCAGTCAACATAATTGACAATTCTCCAAAGCGGTTCCGATCAGTTTATTATTCAATCAGATGTTTCGCAATAGCAAACAATTAGTTCGTTAAGCTGCGCACCGGCGCAGGGATCCGTCCGCCCCGGGCAATAAATGCGTCCGGCCGGAAAGGATTGACTTTCATAATCGGGCTATAGCCGAGCAACCCGCCAAATTCGACTTGATCGCCGACTTTTTTGCCCGGTACCGGGATAATCCGGACTGCGGTTGTTTTGTTATTAATCATGCCTATTGCTGCTTCATCGGCAATAATCCCGGAAATTGTCGCTGCCGAAGTATCACCCGGCACAGCAATCATATCCAAACCTACAGAACAGACACACGTCATCGCTTCTAATTTTTCCAAACTCAAGCTGCCGCACTCCACTGCAGCAATCATGCCGGCATCCTCACTGACGGGAATGAAGGCGCCGCTTAAGCCACCGACAAAGGAGGAAGCCATCAGGCCGCCTTTCTTAACGGCATCGTTTAACAACGCCAGCGCAGCCGTCGTACCGGGTGCTCCACAGCTTTCCAAACCCATTTCTTCCAAGATATGTGCAACACTGTCTCCAACCGCTGGAGTCGGCGCCAGGGAAAGGTCAATGATACCAAACGGAACTCCCAAGCGTCGCGAAGCTTCTTGAGCTACCAATTGGCCAACACGGGTGATCTTAAACGCAGTCCGTTTGATCATTTCAGCAACCACGCCGAAATCTTTTCCTTTTACATCTTCCAGCGCCCGTTTTACAACGCCAGGGCCGCTTACACCAACATTAATCGCCGTTTCCGCTTCACCAACCCCATGGAAAGCGCCGGCCATAAACGGGTTATCTTCCGGAACATTGGCAAACACCACAAGTTTTGCGCAGCCGATTGCATCCCTATCGGCGGTTAATTCCGCAATACGTTTGATGGTTTCGCCCATCTCGCGGACACAGTCCATATTAATACCGGCTTTCGTTGACGCCAGGTTTACAGAAGAACAGACCCGTTCTGTTTTCGCCAACGCTTCCGGCAGCGAAGCGATTAAAATCCGGTCTCCCTTCGTATATCCTTTCTCCACCAGCGCACTAAAGCCGCCAAGAAAGTTCACTCCTACCGTCTTGGCCGCCCGGTCGAGCGCCTCTGCCACGGGAACATAACTATCTGTACGGCAGCTTTCGGCCGCAATCGCAATCGGGGTTACCGAAATTCGTTTATTAATGATCGGCACACCAAATTCGGCTTCAATATCTTCCCCTACCCGGACCAATTTTTCGGCCGTTTTTGTAATTTTGTCGTATACATTCTGACAGAAAACAGTTGTATCCGGATTAGCGCAATCACGGAGGCTAATACCCATCGTAATGGTTCTGACATCCAGTTTGTTTTCTTCAATCATCCGGTTTGTTTCTAAAATATCTTGGATTGTTGACATAATGTCCTCCTTATTTCACGCTATCCATATTAAATTCTATGCATAATTTCAAAAATTTCTTCATGCTGCACCTTGATTTCCAAGCCCATTTCACGGCCTTTTTCGCCAAGGATCTGCTGCAATTCTTTCAAACTGATCAAAGAATTCGCCATATCGGCAATCATGACCATGTTAAAAAAACCTTCTACAATATTTTGGTTAATATTTAAGATATTAATTTTTTTCTCTGCCAATACATTACTCGCCATAGCGATGATGCCAACCCGGTCCTGACCGACGATTGTTATTACAACTTTCATAAGATCACACTCCATTGAAAAATATTAACTTATACAAGGATTATTCAGTTATCATACCATATCCAGAGTATAAAACCAAGACTGCTTTGTGCATTTTCTGTTCGCAAATGCCGGCTCCGGTTCGATCCTTCTTTCGTTGACACTGTATTAATAATTTGATACGATTTGCTCAGGAAAATAAGTTGAAGGCAGGGAAAAATACCATGATCACTTCGGAAGATATTACCCGTATCAATGAATTAGCCCGCAAAAGCCGGGATGGCGGATTAACAGCAGAAGAATTAACGGAACAAACAATGCTCCGCCGCCGCTATATTGACTATATAAAAGCGCAGGTAAAAAGCCAGCTTGATATGATCAAAATAGTAGATGACAGCCATCCCCATGACTGCAGTTGCGGATGTCACCACGACAAAGATGACTTATCATAAACAAGATGAACCGATAACCCAGCAGACAAACAATCACGGGCTTTGTTCGATGGTTCTATTAACGTTAGGTCATTTTATCAGTGATTTTTACAATAATTTTCTGCCCGGTTTACTGCCGGCAATCATTACTGGGCTCGGAATGTCATTAACGACCAGCGGGCTTCTCGTAATGGTTTATGCGATCACGTCAAGCATTACCCAGCCATTTTTGGGTTATTATATGGACAAAAACGGCTGCTCCTGGCTCATTTTATTCACATTTCTTGCCAGTGCAGTCTTCATTTGCACAACAGCCCTGGCACCCAATATTCCGGTGCTTTTCGCATTAGTCATCCTCGCCGGAATTGGCTCCGCCCTTTTTCACCCGCTTGGATCAAGCATGATGGGGAAAATTACGCCGTTGGCCCATAAAGGTCTGGCTATTGCCTTATTCATCGGCGGAGGTAATGTTGGATTTGCGATCGCACCGGCTGTTGTCATTTATTTCATTTTTCAATATGGCCTAAAGAACCTACCCTGGATGATTATCCCGGCTTTTGCCTTAACAATTGCGTATTATGTGAAAAATATTCATAGCATATCGATTGCCGGCCCTTACAAGCAAACGAATACAACCGCCCCTGCCTGGTATAAATCTCCCGGTATCATCAAATTAACTGCCGTTATGGGACTCCGGTCCTGGGCTCATGTAGCGATACCGACGTTCTTGCCTGTCTGGATTGTACAGCAAGGGCAATCCCCGACTCTCGCCGCAAATATGATTACGATCTTTCTTGTTGGCGGAGCGATTGGCAGTGTAATCGGCGGATACCTCGGTGACCGAATTGGCCGCAAAAATACAATTCTTTGGTCGCTGTTCCTATGTGCACCGGCCTTACTCTTCTTTCTGAACAGCAGCGTAACCGCCCCGAGTTCCTCGGTTCTACTGTTTATAAGCGGCGCGGCATTGTTAAGCGCTACGCCGTCCTCGGTGGTTTGGGCGCAAGAAATGATGCCGGACAATGCGGCCATGGCTTCCGGCATGATGATGGGATTTGCCTACGGTTTGGGTGGGCTGGGAACAGCCATTACCGGCACGCTGGCTGACCTAACCGGACTGCATTTTGCTTTCCTTTTTTTGCTGGTCCCTCTTGTTCTCTCTATTCCTTTAACCCATAGTATTCCCCAAAAATAAATTAGACGATTTTATGGTAGATCCGGAGCACTATGTTCAAGCTCCGGATCTTTTTATATAGTTTCACAATACCAATCCAATTTGAATTATTGACTGGACAGTACTATAATAAAAACAGACATGTAAAAATTACCACTTTCCATCTTGGAGGCGATTGCAATGTCTTCTTTGGCGCAAATCAAGGATGTCGTGCAACAATTCGCAGAAGCTTTCAGCGCAACATTAAAAGTCAATGTGGAAGTCTTTGACCAGATTGAACGGATTGCCGGAACCGGAACCGCCAAACAATTGATCGGTTGGCCTCTGCTGCCGACCGGCATTGTAAAAAAACGGATTTATCAGGATGGATTAAAAAAATTTATCTTTGACAATCCTGGCCGGGATATTTCCTGTCAGCCTTGTCCACGGCGCAATTGCTGCCATTATAAGAAGGCAGTACATGCGGCTTTAGAATATAATAACGAGATCATCGGCATCATTGGTATAGTAGCCGAAAACGTCGAACAAGAAAAATTAATTGAATACAATAATTATTCCATGCTGAACCTTGTGGACAAAATAGCGAATTTAATTACGGCCAAAGTGGAAGAACACCAAACATTAAAGAAAGTAAAAACCTACGCCGAACTTATGCACGTGGCAACAAACGCAATCGATAAAGGTATGCTTATACTTGATAACGAACTTCGAATTATCGATGTCAATGATTATTTGATCCAAAAATTGCTGCTGCAGCGAAAATTCATATTGCATCAGCATATACGCACCGTATTACCATCCTTAATCCTTTGCAATAATGGTTCAACGCAGTTGAATACTGAACAACAGGAAATTGTTTATTCTGTCAACAACAAGCATATTTATCTTCTTTGCACGTTGAAACCCATTAATATTAACAATGAATTGACCGGCTGCCTTTGTTTAATCGAGGACCATAAAGACACCACGGAACGGGCATACGCCACGGTTACAAAACAGCAGCCGATTTATTTAAGCGATATTATTGGCTTGGATGAACAATTCAATAACTTTAAAAATACCGTCAAAAACGTTTCTTTAAATGATTCTACCATATTACTTACTGGAGAAACCGGTACCGGCAAGGAACTGTTCGCACGTGCCATCCATTCGGAAAGTTCCAGAAACAACGGTCCTTTTGTTACAATTAATTGCGGCGGCATTCCGGAAACATTATTAGAAAGTGAATTATTTGGCTATGAAAAAGGGGCTTTTACCGGGGCAAACAGTGTGGGGAAACACGGAAAAATATTTATGGCCAATAAAGGTACTCTTTTTCTCGACGAAATTGAAGCTCTGCCTCTCTACCTCCAGCCAAAACTGCTGCGAGTAATTGAAAGCAAAGAGATCGAAAGAATTGGCGGGATCAGAACGATTCCGGTTGATGTCCGTTTTGTAGCTGCGACAAATGTCAAGTTAGATGAAATGGTAGAGAAGAAAGAATTTCGCGAAGATTTATTTTATCGGCTCAATGTTGTCGCCCTGTTTATCCCGCCCTTGCGGAATCGAAAAACGGATATTCTCGTATTAACCGAACACTTCATCAATAAATTTACCACTAAATTTAAAAAAAATATTATTGGCTTAAGCGACCCGGTAAAACATATTTTTTGCACCTATCATTGGCCTGGAAATGTCCGGGAACTGCAAAATGCAATTGAGTACGCGATCAATATGGAGCAAAGCCATTACATAACAATTGAAAACCTTCCAATGCAATTGAAAAATACGCAAAAAGAAGTCCCCGCACATACACTGCATGGTCTGGAATGCGACAATCTTAAGCGTGCCTTGGATCGTTTTGGTTGGACAGAGGCTGGAAAAATCGAAGCGGCTAACTATTTAGGAATCAGCCGTTCAACCATCTACCGCAAAATAAAAAAATTTAATTTGTAAGTCAGCGGCCGCCATTAGAAACCCCGGCTTGCGCCGAGCTTTTTAGCGACGGCGGAAGCCGCTGGTTGCACTTATGTACACCAGATATAGAAGACTTGCTTCAGATGGTGTTATCCATCTGAAGCTTAGTCGCACTTATTTCGAGCTACAGACGGTTGATCCCTTAATAGGGATCTTACAGTCTGTGCGTAGAGGAAAATGTTATACTTTCTGGTGTACCAAAATGAAACCAACGTTATTTGCCTGATTAAGAATCAGGCAGATAACGTTGGTTTTTTATACTATTTTTCGCTTTCTTCATGTCAATGTGACATGTCATTTCATGTCAACATGACATGAAATGACATCAAGTTGTTCAATAAAAATCCGGGTTAAGGATTTCTGGTTCTTCTCAATCCTCAATAGCAAAGGACTCGCTTGTATTTTTTTGAAAATTCACTTATTTGGCACATAATATGCACTGGTGAAAAGTGATTGCTTTTAATCTCTTGCGGTGAACCATAAATTTAATTAATGGGAGGAGAAAAATTATGCCATTGAAAACAAAAGAACAGTATCAAGAAAGTATCCGAAATCGTAAACCGATGAACGTTTGGTTTCTAGGCGAAAAGGTGGAAGATGTTACTACCTTCCCCCCTCTTGCCGCCAGTTTTGCCGCTGTATCAAAGGTATATGAATTAACCAGCGACCCCAGTTGGAAAGACATGCTGACTACAAAATCCCACCTCACCGGTGAAACTGTCAGTATTTATAATGCGCCGCTTCAATCAGCCGAAGAGGCCAATAATAAAACACGGGCCGCGCGCGCGTTAGCGGAGGTTATCGGCTGCTGCACCCACCGATGCACGGGTTCGGAAGGCTTTGCCGGATTGGGTCCCTGCACCTATGATATGGATCATGATTTAGGAACAAACTATTTTAAACGGTTTACGAATTTTATGAAATATGTGCAGGAAAATGATTACAGTTGCACTGTAACTGTTACCGACGTGAAAGGCTTGCGCACTCTTCCGCCGCATAAACAGCCCAATCGCGATATGTACGTTCATATCGATGAATACCGGGAAGATGGCATTGTTATCAGCGGCTATAAAGCAAATCAAACGGGAATTTTATTCGCCCACGAAGTGATTATTGTTCCGACAACCGCCATGAAGCCGGAAGACAAGGATTTTGCCGTTGCTTGCGCAATACCTGCTGATGCCCCGGGGATCACTTATGTGTTGGGGCGCACCCCGCAGGACAGGCGTTTCTTTGAGGTAGGCAAGGATATCGAAGGTATTGACCTTGGGAAAATGTACGCCGACCACCAAGCACTCGCGTATTTCGATCACGTTTTTGTCCCAAACGAAAGAGTGTTTTTATGCGGTGAAACTGAATACGTCGGCCGCTTGTTGAATTACTTTACCGCTGTACACCGGTTAACCGCCGGCGGTTGCAAAGCCGGTGGCTGTTCCGCTTTAGCGGGTGCAACCAGTCTAATTTCGGAGATGATTGGTGTTAATAAGGCTGGACATATCAAAGAAAAATTAGCAGAAATGGCTATGACAGCAGAAACCTGCTATGGACTGTCCTTGGCTGCAGGCACGGAAGGCTTCAAACATCCCAGCGGTTTTTGGGTCCCCAATCCTTTGTTGGCCCATACAACAAAATTTACTTGCACATTAATCCCGTTCAATGCCGTTCGCACGGCCCGTGAGATTATTGCCGGAACCGGTGAAACAGCCTGTTCTGAACTGGATATGCGCAATCCAACAATCGGCAAAATCGTCCAAGATGCATTTAATCCGGGCAATCCGGCATATGATGCTTTCGACCGTTTAAGAGCCACCCGTTTTGTCGAGCATATGGTTCGTGGATCCAACTGGACAGCTATGGCCTTGCATGGCGGCGGAAACTCGGAAGCGGCCCGAATGATGGCCATGCGGTTTACAGATTGGAAACATTTGCAAGACATGGTCAAAGTCGCTACCGGGATTGAAAAAAATCCGACCATTTGTAAAGACGTATTGGATTCCATCGGCAGACGCGCCGGAAGAATCGATACCACATTGGATCTTCCCAATATGAATGATATCGTCAAAGAAGCTACGAAAATTATTTCCGAAAAAAGAGAATTGGTCGGATCCGAAAAAAAAAAGGAAAATCTCCCATACCACGAAATGATTTTATTGTCGATCATCAGTAGGTTTGTCTTGGTTTCGCGTTCCTTTTTATAAAAAACAATGCAGCGAACCGGTTTTAATCTCAAACCGGTTCGCTGCACTGTTTTTACATAATTTGATTCTTATTTCACCGTTGCTATCATACTTCTAATATCGATTGGTTTTGTCAACATGCCGTTTTGCTTCAAAAACTCCTGCGTTTTTTCCAAGTCAACAATATCGCTGTCTTTGATCGTCGGATCAAAATCATACAATCCGTACATGTTTTTCACCTGTTCCACCGAAAGGCCTGTTTCCTCCGCTGTCATTTTATATACCTCATCCGGATGGTCCTTCATGTATTGCAAACTGGCCGTATGGATATTCATATACCGCTTTACCAACTCCGGATGCTTCGTCAAAAAATCTTCCCGCACAGCGATGACAATCGTCGCATCCAGCAGTCCTTCACCGGTAGTGACGATATGCGCCCCTGCTGATAAGGCTTGCGATACTGCCGGCCCCGCAATCAGCGCTGCTTCCACGTTTCCATTCAGCATTGCGGTCATAGCCGGCGGAATACCCATGTTGACAAAAGCAACTTCATCCGCTTTTAACCCGACTTTCGTTTCTGCCGCCAACAACAACTGATGAAGGATCGTTCCTTTCGGCCCGGCTACCTGTTTTCCTTTCAGATCAGCAACCGTTTGGATGGCCGGATCTTTCGCCATGAGGGTAAATGCTTTCGGTGCCCGGCTGTACATGCCAATCACTTTGAGTTTTACTCCGTTTGATGCTGCCAGTATGGCCGAGGTTCCGCCTAACGCATTGGAAAAATCCAAAGACCCTGCAGCCATCGCTTCCGTCATTTTCGGGCCTTCCGTTATCTCCGGAAAAACCACCTTAATATTATCTTTACCAAATTCCTTTTCAAACAAGGTTTGCTTTTTTTCCACGATGGACGGAACATTCAGCGGTAATTTTACATAGGAAATCGTAACGGTGTCCACCTTCGACGCAGCAGGCTGTTCTTTCTTGGTTTGCCCGCCGCAGCCTGCAACGATCATTACTGTCAATAAAATTGGCACAAGAAACTTTCCAATCAATCTCATAGTTTCCAACTCCTTTTTCGTTGTTTAGAAAACCTAATCGCTCATAATCGTATTCATAATATCTTCCCGCAAAAGGAAGAAAGCATGGTCTGTTATCACCCGTGGATAATCGAGCGGGATCGCCACTTCCCGGATAACCAGGCCGGCATCTAAAACTACCGTTTTTTGGCCTAAAAAAACGGCTTCATCCACATCATGGGTAACAAAAACGATGGTCTTGCGCTGATGTTGAAAAAGTTCCACCATTTCCTTTTGCAGGTTGCGGCGGGTAAATGCATCCAACGCGCCCAGCGGTTCATCCATTAAGATCAAGTCCGGATCATAACACAACGTCCTGCCGAGCGCAGTCCTTTGCGCCATGCCGCCGGAAATCTGGCGTGGGTACGCATCTTTGAACCGTTTCAAGCCAAGTAAGGAAAGAAAGTGGTCTACTGTCGCCTTCACTTTTTGTTTATCCGGTTCATGAATAAGCGCCATCGCCATATTTTGTTCCACCGTCAGCCACGGCATGAGACGCGGCTCCTGGAAAACCATGCTGATCCTCTGTTCGGACCGGCTTTTCATGCAGCCATCCGTCGTGAAGGTGATAGTCCCGGACGTCAGCGGTTCTAATCCGCAGATCAACCGCAACAAAGTGCTTTTTCCGCACCCGCTCTTGCCGACAACCGTAACAAAACTGCCGTCAACAATCGACAGGTTGATATCCGACAACGCATTGACTGGATTGCCTTTGATGTAATAGATTTTCGTCGCTTCCCTAATTTCAACCCCGGCCATAGTCCACCTGCCTGTCCTCCCACGGCATCAGATAATCCGTAAGATTTAAAAATCCATAGTCAATGCAGTAGCCAAACAAGCCAATCGTAAGGATGCCGACAAAGATAATATCCGGCCGGGAAATTTGTTCCGCATCAATAATCATATACCCAATGCCGGACGATGCGGCAATCAGTTCGGCGCCGATCAACGACCGCCAACTATACCCCAGTCCAAGGCGCATCCCCAGAATAACCGACGGCAAGGCAGACGGAAGAATAATCCGCCGGAACCGGTCCACGGCGGTGAATTCAAAAACCTGGCCCACTTCCAGCAGTTTTTTGTCACAGCCTAACACCCCATTGAGAGTGTTTAAAAAAACCGGAAAAAAAGTTGCCAGCATAATAATGGCAATTTTGGGCGGCTCACCGATGCCAAACCACAAAATCAACAAAGGAACGCAGGCTAAGGGAGGAACGTGCCGGATAAAATCCAAAACCGGATCAAAATAATCATTCCACTTTTGATTCATGCCCAACACTACTGCCAGTGGAAAAGCTAGAATAAACGTTAAGCTGAACCCCAATAAAACACGGTATAAACTGATGCCGATATGTTTCAACAACAATCCATTTTCAATCAACTGCCCCATGGTACCGGCAATCGTAACCGGCGAAGGCAGCAAATAGCTATTAAAAAAACCTTGCAGCGAGACAAACAGCCATAACAACAATATTAATACGGGAATTGCCAGCCCTTTAATCAGTTTCATCGTTCCTCCTGGGAAAACGTTGCCGCAGCAACAACATTTGTACAAAAATCAGGGACCTTTTCCGCTAAAGTTAGAAAACCCGGCTTATGCCGAGCTTTTAGCGATGGCGGAAGCCGCTGGTTGCACTTATGTACACCAGACATAATTTGATACTTTCTGGTGTACAAAAAGGCCCCGCTTAAGTGCAGCATCCTTTTCCTCCTGCTCAGGCTTGTTTCCCCTGCCGTCAGAAAATATCCTATTCATCTTTATAAATCATTATATCACTCCCAAATTTTGTTGGTCAATCGAATTAATTCTTGCAACCGGGCAGGAAATATCAGCCATTTAAAAGAAATAACGGCTTAGATACTATCTGCGCACGGGAGGATTGTGCCTTGAATTGGAAAAAACCGTTTATCATTGTTTTATTGCTGATCATCAGCAGTTCGTTAACCGCTGGCTGCCTGACCGCGCAAAAATCGACAAAGAACGTCTTGCGCTACTCGGCCGGCGCCGAGCCGCAGACCTTGGATCCGCGGAAATCGACCGGGCTGCCGGAAGCGAATATTGAGGCGCAAATCTTTGAAGGTCTTACCACAATCGGCCCAAATGACCAACCAATCCCGGCCGTCGCCGAAGCTTGGACCGTTTCGGAAGACGGACTGCATTACCGGTTTTTCTTACGGAAAAATGCCCGTTGGTCAAACGGCGACCCAGTAACCGCCGCCGATTTCGAATATGCTTGGAAATCAGCGCTAAACCCGTCCCTGGCCAGTGAATATGCCTATCAATTGTACTATCTGAAAAACGGCGAAGCCTACAATAAAGGGCTGGCTGCCGAAGACCAGGTAGGCGTCAGGGCGATCGACCCGTATACCTTGGAAGTTCATTTAGAACAGCCAACCGCCTATTTTTTGTCGCTGGCGGCTTTTCATACTTACTATCCAGTCCACTCCCAAACGGTTCAAACCAACGACCGCTGGGCGACGGAACCGAAAACCTTGATCGGCAATGGGCCGTTCAAACTAACAAACTGGATCCACAACAGCAAAATCGAATTCAGCCGGAACGATTTTTATTGGGATGCTGCGAGCGTCAAAATGAAGGGATTAGAATTCATCCTTACGGAAAGCAGTGCCGCGGAACTGTCCATGTTTGAGAACGGCCAGATCGACATGGGAGAAAACATCCCGGTTTCTGAATATCCCCGGCTGTTAAAAATGGGAGTTTTGAAAATCAATCCGTTTTTGGGAACCTATTTTTTCTGCTTCAATGCAACCAAACCTCCGCTGGATGATCCGAAAGTCCGCAAAGCGCTGTCTCTGGCCATCAACCGGGAAGCGCTGATCCAGCACGTTACCAAGGGCGAACAAAAACCAGCCCTGGCCTGGGTTCCTTATGGCCTGGCCGATGCAAGCGCAGCAGCCGATTTCCGGATCATTGGCGGCAACTATCTGCAAGACAATGATATCGCTGCAGCCCGCCGCCTGCTGGCTGAGGCCGGCTATCCGGACGGCCGCGGCTTGCCACCTATCACGCTTCTTTATAATACGAACGAAATGCATAAAGCCATCGCCGAAGCGGTGCAGGAAATGTGGAAAAAGAATTTAGGCATTACCGTCACGTTAACCAACCAGGAATGGAAAGTATTCCTTAATTCCCGCCACAAAGGCGATTACCAAATCGCCCGCCACGGCTGGATCGGTGATTACGCCGACCCAATGACGTTCATCGATATGTTTATGTCCGACAGCGGCAACAACGATGCCCAGTACAGGAACCCCGACTATGACCGGTTGGTAAGAGCCGCCAAATTAGCTTCCGATCCAGTCATTCGAATGCAAACAATGCACGCCGCCGAGCAAATGTTGTTTGATGATGCGGTGATCGCCCCGGTATACTTTTACACCCGCCCCTTATTAATCCGCCCAAATATAAAAGGCGTTCTGCACTCCGTTCTTGGGGTTGTCTATTTCAAAGAAGCT
>CAYUNV010000016.1:0-6149 GCA_964446265.1 uncultured Negativicutes bacterium
TGCGCTTCGCTATTCGTGAAGGCGGCCGTACTGTTGGCGCCGGTGTTGTAACCGCAGTAGAAAACAAATAATTAATTAAATAAATCCGGGCAGGGGCGGTTTGTATCGCTCCTGCCTGAAATATCGAGTGTGCTAGAAGCGATGATGTGGAAGGTTGCCCTAGTACTAGGGGGAATTTCCACAGAGAATGTCCGTTCATGAAACCGGGCGATAAGGAGGAAATATCATGGCTAAACAACAAAAAATTCGGATCCGTTTGAAAGCATATGACCACAAAGCGCTTGATCAGAGTGCTACAAAAATCGTTGATACAGCAAAACGCACAGGTGCAATGGTTTCAGGGCCTATTCCGCTCCCTACTGAAAAAAATATTTTTACGATTTTACGTTCACCTCATGTCAACAAAGATTCTCGTGAACAATTTGAAATGCGTACTCACAAGCGTCTTATTGACATTCTCGAGCCGACTTCAAAGACTGTAGATGCATTAATGCGTCTTGATCTGCCGGCCGGTGTGGACATTGAAATCAAGCTGTAGGAGGAGGTGGAAATAATGACTAAAGCAATTTTGGGTAAGAAACTGGGTATGACGCAAATATTTTTGCCGGAAGGAACTGTTGTTCCGGTAAGTGTAATTGAGGTTACTCCTAGCGTTGTGCTGCAGAATAAAACTATTGAGACAGACGGATATTATGCAGTGCAATTAGGCTTCGGCACTGTTAAAGATAAAAAAGTCACTAAGCCGATGCAAGGCCACTTCACAAAGGCTGGCGTAAAGCCGGTGAAATTTATTCGTGAGGTGCGTTTGGCTGATGCTGCTGATTATACGGTTGGCCAAGCAATCGCAGTCGATATTTTTGCCGAAGGTGATTTGGTTGATGTTGTCGGGACGGCAAAAGGAAAAGGGTTTGCCGGCGCTATTAAACGCCACAATTTCCGGCGCGGACCAATGGGCCACGGTTCAAAATCGCATCGTGAACCTGGTACAATGGGTGCCAGAACTTGCGGCGGTGGCGGAAAAGTAGCCAAAGGAAAAAAACTTCCTGGACAAATGGGCGGCCAAAAAGTTACTGTACAACGCCTCAGCGTTGTCAGAGTTGATGCGGCCCGGAATATAATATTAATTAAAGGTGCTGTTCCTGGACCTAAAGGCGGAAATCTTTTGATTAAGAATACCGTTAAAGCAGGGAAATAAGCACTTATACCGTTTCAGGTAGGAAAGGAGGACGTGCTATATGCCGAAAGTAGCTGTATATGATATGACGGGAAAACAAACCGGCGAGATAGAACTTAATGATAATGTTTTTGGCATCGAAGTAAATGAACCGGTGTTGCACCAAGCTGTAGTCATGCAACTTGCCAATCAGCGGTTAGGAACTGCTGCCACAAAAACAAGAGGTTTCGTACGCGGTGGCGGAAGAAAACCTTGGAAACAAAAAGGAACCGGCCGGGCTCGTTCCGGAAGTATTCGTTCCCCATTGTGGGTTGGCGGAGGTACTGTGTTTGGACCGCAACCACGGAGTTATGCAATCAGAATGCCTCGCAAAGTTAGAAGACTGGCGATTAAATCCGCTTTGTCCGCAAAAGTAGGTTCTGGTGATTTAATTGTTGTCGATAGCATCAATTTTGCTGAACCGAAGACAAAACTTGTGGTAGGTATGTTATCAGCACTGAATGTTGCTGAAACGAAAGCATTGATCATTACCGGTCAACAAGATGAAATTGTGGAAAAATCCGCGCGTAATATTCCAGGAGTTAAGACTATTGTTTCAAATTGCTTAAATGTGTATGACCTGTTATACCATGGCAAATTATTGATTACAAAAGAGGCAATCTCCAAAATTGAGGAGGTGCTGGCATAATGTCGGATTTTCATGATATTCTGATTCGTCCGCTCATTACAGAGAAAGCCACTGATTTCATGCAAGAGGATAAATATACGTTTGTTGTTCCTCTGAAAGCGAATAAAGTGGAAATTCGCCAAGCGGTAGAACATGTTTTTAAAGTGAAAGTATTAGCTGTTAATACTGTCCGCGTGATGGGAAAAACCAAACGGATGGGAAGAACAGAAGGAAAACGCCCTGACTACAAAAAAGCCATTGTAAAATTGGCGCCTGGTCAGCGGATTGAATTCTTTGAAGGTGTATAAAATATCGTGGTAAAAAGGAGGGGCACCAATGGCAATTAAGAGTTTCAAGCCTTATGCTCCGGGCCGCAGATTTATGACTGTTGCCGGTTTTGAAGAAATCACTACCGATAAACCGGAACGCTCTTTGGTTGAACGCCTGCAAAAACATGGCGGTTGCAACCAACAAGGGCGTCGGACAGTCAGACATCAAGGTGGCGGACATAAGCGTTTATACAGAATTATTGATTTCAAACGCAATAAAGATAACGTTCCGGCTCTTGTAGCTACGGTTGAATATGATCCGAACCGTTCCGCTCGTATTGCGCTGTTGCATTATGTAGATGGAGAAAAGCGTTACATTTTGGCTCCAAATGGGTTAAAAGTCGGCGATAAAATCGTCAGCGGACCAGAGGCCGACATTAAAGTTGGCAATGCATTGCCAATTAAAAACATTCCGGTTGGTACTTTGATCCATAATATTGAATTGAAAATCGGCAAAGGCGGCCAATTGGTACGTTCGGCTGGCGGTTCAGCTCAATTAATGGCAAAAGAGGGTGATTATGCACTCTTGCGTCTGCCATCCGGCGAACTGCGTAAAGTTCATATCAATTGTAAAGCAACGGTTGGCCAAGTTGGCAATCTGGAACATGAAAATCTCACGATCGGTAAAGCTGGCCGCTCACGTTGGATGGGTATCCGTCCGGCAAACCGTGGCGTTGCGATGAACCCTTGTGACCATCCGCACGGCGGTGGTGAAGGTCGTTCGCCTGTCGGACGTAAGCATCCGGTTACTCCTTGGGGCCGACCTGCTCACGGCGGCAAAACCCGTCCGAGCAAACCTTCTGATAAATTTATTGTAAAAAGAAGAACGAAATAGTTTTTAGCTGTATAAATTGGGAAAGAGAAAGGAGGCCTCTACGGTGTCCAGATCAGTTAAAAAAGGACCTTATATTTTGGAAAGCCTGTTGAAAAAAGTGCAGGCTATGAACGCAAAAAACGAAAAGAAAGTTGTTAAAACTTGGTCTCGCAGTTCAACAATCCTTCCTATTTTTGTAGGACATACGATTGCTGTGCATGATGGACGTAAACATGTACCTGTATATGTAACGGAAGATATGGTAGGACATAAACTGGGTGAATTTGCACCTACCCGTACTTATAAAGGTCATGCGTCACATTCGGAGAGATCGACATCATTGAAATAGTCACCGAGAGGGGGTTAGTATATGGAAGCTAAAGCAGTTGCCAGACATATCCGCATTGCGCCTCGTAAAGTTCGCATTGTGATTGATTTGATCCGTGGCAAAAATGTGAATGAGGCGTTTGCTATTCTGAAGCATACCCCAAAAGTTGCATCTGAAGTGCTTCAAAAAGTATTAAAATCAGCGGTTGCAAATGCTGAACATAATTATGATATGAATACTGATAAATTGTACGTTTCTACTGCGTACGCCGATCAGGGACCGACTCTGAAACGGATCCATCCTAGGTCGCGTGGACAGGCATTTAAGATCCTGAAACGGACCAGTCATATTGTGGTTGAAGTGAAAGAAAGATAACAGGCGAAGGAGGGGAATCTAGTGGGGCAAAAAGTACATCCGCATGGTCTTCGTCTCGGTATCATTAAAACCTGGGATGCGAAATGGTATGCCGATAAAGATTATGCTAAGTTTTTGCATGAAGATATAAAAATTCGTAAGTTTATTAAAGGAAAACTCTATGCCGCTGGGTTATCACAAATTGAAATCGAACGGGCGGCAAATCGCATTAAAGTAACAATCCATACGGCGAAACCTGGAATGGTAATTGGTCGTGGCGGCGCAATTATTGAAGACTTAAAACGCGATCTGAAAAAATTGACGGATAAAAACATTGATGTCAATATCGCAGAAATTAAGCAAGCTGAAATGGATGCTACATTAGTAGCAGAAGGCATTGCAGCGCAGTTGGAAAAACGGATTGCTTTCCGGCGTGCGATGAAACAAGCTGTTACTCGTACCATGCGTATGGGTGCAAAAGGGATTAAAGTCATGGCCGGAGGCCGTCTTGGCGGAGCTGAAATTGCTCGTACAGAAGGATACAGAGAAGGAAGTATTCCTCTGCATACTTTGCGGGCCGATATCGACTATGGAACGGCGGAAGCCCATACAACCTATGGCCGCATAGGTGTAAAAGTATGGATTTATAAAGGTGAGGTATTGCCTGAAGGAAAGAAGGCCGCTGCCGTTAGTGAAGGGAGCGAAAAATAATGTTAATTCCAAAAAGAGTGAAACACCGGAAGCAATTTCGGGGCCGCATGAAGGGTAAAGCACAAAGAGGCAACACTCTTGCACATGGCGATTTTGGCCTTGTGGCTCTGGAACCGGCATGGATTACCAATCGACAGATTGAAGCTGCTCGTATCGCTATGACCCGTTACATTAAACGGGGCGGCAAAGTCTGGATTCAAATTTTCCCAGATAAGCCGATCACTGCAAAACCGGCGGAAACCCGCATGGGTAGTGGTAAAGGATCTCCGGAATACTGGGTTGCGGTTGTAAAACCGGGCCGTGTAATGTTTGAAATGGATGGCGTTAATGAAGAAGATGCTCGGGAAGCTATGCGTTTAGCCGCTCACAAACTTCCGATTAAAACAAAATTCATCAAACGCGATGAAGTCGTTGCATCGCAAGAAGAAGTGGGTGGTGAAGTAGATGAAGGTTAAAGACATCCGCGAAATGAGCAATAGCGAGTTGGATCAAAAAATAGCCAGCCTCAAAGATGAATTATTTAACCTCAGATTTCAGCTTGCTACCGGCCAATTGGAAAATCCAATGAGAATTCATGATGTGAAAAAGACGATTGCTCGCATCAAGACTATTCAACGGGAACGCGAACTGAAAAGCAAAGAAGCATAATTTTCAAACGATTGTACGGGGAAGGAGGCTCATAGAACGTGACTGAAAGAAATGAACGCAAGACCCGTATCGGCAAGGTCGTCGGTGATAAAATGGAAAAAACCGTTGTAGTAGCGGTTGAAAAACTGGTGCAACATCCCGTTTATAAGAAATCGATAAAGCAAACCACGAAATTTAAAGCGCATGACGAAAATAACGAAAGTCATATTGGCGATACTGTAAAAATAATGGAAACTCGGCCGCTTTCGAAAGATAAGCGCTGGAGAGTTGTGGAGATTATCGAAAAAGCAAAATAAAATCCTGGTTCTGGATGGTGGCATAATGGCTGTCTGGATTTAGAACCTCAAAGGGGAGGGATAAAGATGATACAACAGCAGACAATCTTAAATGTAGGCGATAATACTGGAGCTAAAAAGATCATGTGCATCCGCGTGCTGGGTGGTTCTTACCGCCGGTATGCAAATATTGGTGACGTCATTGTTGCTGCAGTGAAAGATGCTTCGCCGGGCGGTGTGGTTAAAAAAGGTGAAGTTGTAAAAGCTGTAGTGGTCCGCACGCAAAAAGGTCTGCGTCGTGTAGATGGTTCATATATTCGTTTCGACGAAAACGCCGCGGTTATCATTAAAGATGATAAGAGTCCTAAAGGTACACGTATCTTTGGACCAGTGGCGAGAGAACTTCGGGACAAGGACTTCATGAAAATTATCTCACTGGCGCCGGAAGTAATCTAGAGTTAAAGGGAGGTGTCCGGATTGTCCGAGACCCATAAATTGCACGTCAAAAAGGGCGATACAGTTGTTGTTTTGTCCGGTAAAGATAAAGGCAAAAAAGGCAAGGTTATTGAGGCACAACCAAAAAAAGACCGGGTTGTAGTAGAGGGCGTTAATAAAGTCAAACGTCATACGAAAGCAACCCAAAAGGCGCCTCAGGGCGGCATTCTTGTAAAAGAAGCACCTGTATATTCCAGTAAGGTAATGTTGGTTTGTCCGTCTTGTTCGAAACCGACGCGGATCAAGAAAACGGCATTAGCAAACGGGAATATGGCTCGTACTTGTAAAAATTGCGGTGAAATTGTCGATAAAGATAAGTAAGCTGCGCGGAAAGGAGGCAACTGCACATGGCTA
>CAYUNV010000016.1:6159-12198 GCA_964446265.1 uncultured Negativicutes bacterium
TGAAAAATATGAAGAATACAAAGAAGCAATAAAAACAGATAAATTTAATGATGAAGTAGCAAAAGCGCTTATGGAAAAGTTTGGCTACCAAAATGTGATGCAGATCCCGAAAATCGAAAAAGTCATTATTAACATGGGAGTCGGCGAAGCTGTTGGTAACCCGAAAGCGTTGGATGCTGCTGTAAATGATATGACGATCATTGCCGGTCAAAAACCAGTGATTACACGGGCAAAAAAATCAATCGCTGCGTTTAAAATTCGTGAAAATATGCCGATTGGCGCAAAAGTGACTTTGCGTGGCGACAGAATGTATTTTTTCCTGGATAAGTTGTTTAATATTGCACTTCCGCGCGTACGTGACTTCCGTGGCGTCAGCCCGCGTTCTTTTGATGGCCGGGGCAATTATACCCTTGGGATTAAAGAGCAGTTGATTTTCCCTGAAATCGAATATGATAAAATCGATAAAATCCGGGGAATGGATATTGTTATTGTCACAACTGCAAATACCGATGAAGAAGCCAGAGAATTACTCAAATTAATGGGTATGCCGTTTAGCGCTTAAGAAGGGGGGATATTCATGGCCAAAAAGGCCTTAGTTGAAAAGTGGAATCGTGGCTCGAAATTTAAAGTGCGTGAATACAATAGATGTAAAATATGCGGTCGTCCGCATGGGTATATGCGTAAATTCGAAATGTGCCGGATTTGCTTCCGTGAATTGAGCCTGCAAGGGGCAATTCCGGGGGTAACAAAGGCCAGCTGGTAGGAACCAACAGAAAGGGGGTTTGTTCAAATGGTAATGACCGATCCAATTGCCGATATGTTGACACGGATTCGCAATGCCAATTCGGTTTATCATGATAAAGTAGAAATGCCTGCTTCCAAAGTGAAACAAGCTGTAGTGCAAATTTTAAAAGAAGAAGGCTTTATCAAGGATTACGAGTTGATCAAAGATAGCAAACAAGGCGTGTTGCGTATCAGTTTAAAATATGGTCCGAACCGGGAAAAAGTAATCGGTGGCATTAAGAGAATTTCTAAACCGGGCTTGCGGGTATATGCTAAGAAAGACCAACTTCCGCGTGTACTTGGAGGTCTTGGAATTGCCTTAGTATCCACTTCGCAAGGGATTATGACCGATAAACAGGCCCGTAAAAACGGATTAGGCGGCGAAGTGCTGGCCTTTGTCTGGTAATAACTTCGGGAAATAGGAGGTGCAGATATGTCCAGAATTGGAAGATTGCCTATTGCCATTCCTGAAGGTGTTGTATTTAAGGTGGAAGGCAATGTGGTATTCGTTAAAGGGCCTAAAGGGGAATTAAGCCGCGAACTTCATAGCGATATGATCATTGAAGTCGAAGGTCAGACAGTTAATGTAAAGAGACCTTCCGATAACAAACAACATAGATCATTGCACGGCTTAACTCGGACTTTGGTTTCTAATATGGTTGTGGGTGTTACACAAGGATTTTCAAAAACGTTGGAGATTGCCGGCGTAGGTTACAGAGCGGCAAAATCCGGTAATAAACTTTCATTAACATTAGGTTTCTCTCATCCGGTAGAATTAGATCCGCCTGAAGGAATCACGATTGATGTTCCTGCTCCGAATCGGATTGTTGTTTCAGGGATTAACAAAGAAGTAGTTGGGTCAACCGCTGCAAAAATTCGTTCTTATCGTGAACCTGAACCGTACAAAGGAAAAGGAATTAAATATGCCGGTGAAGTTATTCGCCGCAAAGTTGGTAAAGCAGGCGGCAAGAAGAAGTAAGATTTTAACGGAAAGGAGTGAATACCTTGCTTCGTAAGGAAAATAAAAATGCGTCTAGACAAAAAAGACATCTAAGAATGCGTAAAACCGTAATCGGAACTGAAATACGGCCTCGGTTGAACGTTTTTCGTAGTTTAAACAATATGTATGCGCAAATCATTAATGATGTGACTGGAACCACTTTGGTTTCCGCAAGCTCATTAGATAAAGATGTACGCGAAAATATGGAGTATTGTGGAAATATTACGGCTGCAAAAGCTGTGGGAACCGCGATTGCGCAACGTGCACTGGCTAAAGGCATTGACAAAGTCGTATTTGACCGTGGAGGCTATATTTACCATGGCAGAGTAGCGGCTCTGGCTGAAGCAGCACGTGAAGCTGGATTGCAATTTTAGAAAGAAGGAGGGACATTAATGGCCAGAATTGACTACACCACTCTTGATCTTAAAGAGAAGGTTGTATTTATAAACCGTGTTTCGAAAGTTGTAAAAGGCGGTCGGCGTTTTTCTTTCAGTGCATTGGTAGTTGTGGGCGATGGCAACGGTCATGTTGGCTTTGGCTTAGGTAAAGCTGGCGAAGTGCCGGAAGCTATTCGTAAAGGCGTTGAAGATGCTAAGAAAAACTTGATTAAAGTTCCATTGGTTGGAACTACGATCCCGCACCAAATTGTTGGCGAGTTCGGCGCCGGAAAAGTACTCCTTAAGCCTGCTTCGGAAGGTACGGGTGTTATTGCTGGTGGGCCGGTTCGTGCCGTTCTTGAGTTAGCTGGTATTCATGACATTTTAACGAAATCATTGGGATCAGCAAATGCCAATAACATGGTACGTGCTACTATCACTGGTTTGGAGCAGTTAAAACGGGCGGAACAAGTTGCAGAACTGCGCGGTAAAACGGTACAGGAACTTTTGGGTTAAGGAGGAAACACAATGGCTAAACTCAAAATTACTCTTACCAGAAGCCTGATCGGCAGACAAAAAGATCAAAGAGCCACCGTGAAGGCATTGGGATTAGGTAAAATGCATAGTTCGGTCGTTCAAGATGATAATGCAGTCATTAAAGGAATGATCCATAAAGTTACCCATCTTGTTACGGTAGAAGAAATACAAGACTAGTTCAAGGAGGTGTTACTGATGAAATTACACGAATTGTCTCCTGCACCTGGTTCTAAAAAAGTTCGCACTCGTATTGGGCGTGGATTAGGATCAGGACTCGGCAAGACTTCAGGTAAAGGTCATAAAGGCCAAAACGCTCGTTCCGGCGGCGGCACGCGTCCTGGTTTCGAGGGTGGTCAGAAACCTCTTTATTTGCGGTTGCCGAAGCGTGGATTTTATAATAAGTTCGGTAAAGAATTTGTAGAGGTAAATGTTCGTGACCTGAACCGTTTTGAAAATGGAACCGAAATTGATCCGGTTGTTTTGATCGAATCCGGTTTGATTAAGAATATTCGGGACGGCGTGCGTATTTTAGGCAGTGGTGAATTAGAAAAATCACTGACTGTAAAAGCTAATGGGTTCACCAAATCGGCGGTAGAAAAAATTCAGGCTGCCGGCGGAAAAGTCGAGGTGATCTAGGTGCTTGCAGCCCTGTCCAATATACTCAAGATTACTGAGCTCAGACAGAAAGTTCTGTTTACGCTGGCGATGTTTTTAGTATTCAGGGCCGGTACCCATATCCCTGTCCCAGGCGTGAATGCTTCAGTGATCGAGCAATTGTTTAACAGCGGTAATTTGTTTGGCTTGCTGGATTTGTTTTCCGGTGGTGCGTTAAGCAAATTCTCCGTCTTTGCAATGAGTATTACTCCCTACATTAATGCATCGATCATTATGCAATTGCTGACAGTTGTTGTTCCTAAGTTTGAACAATGGGCTAAAGAAGGCGAAGAGGGACGCAAAAAGATTACTCAGATTACCCGGTATGGCACAGTTTTACTCGGTTTTGTACAAGCCATTGGAATGGCGTTTGGGCTTAAAGCAGCGATTATTAATCCTGGAATAGGGTCGATCTTGTTGATTGCACTGACGCTGACTGCTGGAACTACATTTTTGATGTGGTTAGGCGAGCAAATTACTGAAAAAGGGATCGGTAATGGAATCTCTTTGATCATTTTTGCAGGAATTGTTTCCCGTCTGCCTGATGGAGTGAGTACGATTTATAAGTACCTGCAGGCTGGCACAATCAGTATATTTAACGTTATCTTTTTTGTGATTATTGCGATTGCTATGATTGTATTTGTTATTGCAATCCAACAAGGGCAGCGCAAAATACCTGTTCAGTATGCTAAACGGGTGGTTGGCCGCAAGATGTACGGCGGACACTCTACCCACATCCCGCTAAAAGTAAATCAGGCGGGAGTTATTCCGATAATCTTTGCGTCATCCGTGCTCATGTTCCCGGTAACCATTGCCCAGTTTATTGAGGTTTCCTGGGTAAAGACTGTTGCAGATTGGTTCGCGTGGGGAACTCCGCTGCAGACAACTCTGTACGCGCTGTTGATTATTTTCTTCACGTATTTCTACACTGCGGTTACTTTGAACATATCGGATATGGCAGAGAACATGAAAAAATACGGTGGTTTTATTCCGGGCTACCGTCCGGGGAAACCTACCGCTGATTATTTAGACCGCGTGATGACCAGAATTACTCTTGCCGGATCCATTTTTCTTGCTCTGATTGCAATTTTGCCAAATTTTGTAGTTTGGGCAACGAATATCCAGGGAGTGTATTTTGGCGGCACCGCACTGTTGATTGTGGTCGGTGTGGCGCTCGATACCATGAAGCAATTGGAGTCGCTTGTATTGATGCGGCATTATCAAGGCTTCATGAAGTGATAAAGGAGAGCGAAAAACTATGCATATTCTGTTGATGGGGCCGCCTGGGGCCGGAAAAGGTACGCAGGCGGAAAAACTGGTTGAACAATTTCAAGTGCCTCATATTTCAACCGGTGATATGTTTAGAGCTGCGGTAAAGGAAGGTTCGCCTCTGGGGAAACAAGCCAAAGAATATATGGATGCCGGTCAGTTAGTGCCGGATTCGGTCACGATTGGCATTGTAAAAGAAGGGTTGGCAAAACCGGAGTGCAAAAAGGGTTTTATTCTTGACGGGTTTCCCCGTACGTTGGAACAGGCCAATGCTCTTGATGAGGCTTTAAAAGATCTTGGAATTACCTTGAAACGCGTAGTGAATATTAATGTACCGGCAAACGAGCTTTTAACGCGGATTACCGGACGACGTATTTGCCGCAAGTGTGGTTCCACGTACCATGTAGCTTTCAATAAGCCAACTTGTGAGAATGTCTGTGATAAATGCGGTGGCGAACTGTATCAACGGGACGACGATAAAGAAGCGACAGTGAAAAAACGTCTGGATGTTTATACAGCTCAGACAGAACCATTGATTGCTTATTACAAAACAAAAGGCCTGTATGCGGAAATCGACGGTCTTCAGGATATTGACAAGGTCTTTGCAGATATTGTTGCTAATCTGAGAGGCAAATAGAATGATCATTCTAAAGTCCGACAGAGAGATCGCTTATTTGCGGGATGCTGGAAAAATAGTAGCAAAAACGCTTGATGAAATTCGCAAGGCAGTTTGTCCGGGAATTACTACTATGGAATTGGATCGAGTGGCGGAAAAAATTATTAAGAGTTGCGGTGCAATACCGGCTTTCAAGGGATACCATGGATTTTCCGGTAATATCTGTGCTTCGGTTAACGACCAGGTAGTACACGGAATTCCAGGTCCACGGAAGCTGAAAAACGGAGACACGATCAGTATTGATGTGGGTGCCGTAATTAATGGGTACTACGGAGATGCAGCGATTACCGTTCCTGTGGGTGAAATTGATCCTGAAGTACAGCGGTTGTTGGATGTTACGGAACAATCATTGTACAAAGGCATTGAAAAAGCTATAGTAGGAAACCGCTTAGGTGATGTTTCACACGCGATCCAAGAGTACTCAGAATCATACGGGTATGGCGTAGTACGAGATTTTGTCGGGCATGGTATTGGAAGAAGTATGCATGAAGATCCCCAGATACCAAATTACGGTCTTCCCGGGCGCGGTCCAAGGTTAAAACCCGGTATGGCATTGGCCATTGAGCCGATGATCAATATGGGCACCTATGAAGTTCGAACATTGAACGATGGGTGGACTGTAGTCACTGCTGACGGAAGCCGGTCGGCGCATTTTGAGCATACTATCGCTATTACTCTGGATGGACCGGAAATTCTGACAAAACTGTGATAGGGCAACGATCTGTATTAATTGAGTTGTTTTC
>CAYUNV010000016.1:12208-18131 GCA_964446265.1 uncultured Negativicutes bacterium
CCATAGTAAGCCAATCAATTCCAGTATAAAACTAGCTATAGGCAAAAAGTTATGTTTCAGGTGACCGGTGGAAGCAGAAAAGTTGAAAAGCGGGCGAGGGGGGAGATCTCATGTCCAAGCAAGATGCAATCGAAGTAGAAGGAACAATTATTGAATCATTGCCGAACGCAATGTTTCAGGTTAAACTAGAAAATGGTCATGTTGTTTTGGCGCATGTCTCCGGTAAGATTCGGATGAATTTCATCCGGATCTTACCAGGGGACAAAGTGACGGTGGAACTTACGCCTTATGATTTAAAGCGTGGCCGTATAACGTACCGTTTTAAGTAGGTCAATCCTATGAGAGGGTCGCTCCATTAAAAGGAGGTAGTATTTACATTATGAAAGTCAGGCCATCAGTAAAACCCATTTGTGAAAAATGTAAAATCATTAAGCGCAAGGGCAATGTAATGGTTATTTGTGAAAATCCTAAGCACAAACAAAAACAAGGGTAGGGGAGGTGCATGAGAAATGGCACGTATTGCCGGAGTTGATTTACCAAGAGATAAGCGGGTTGAAATTGCTCTAACATACATTTTTGGAATCGGTCTTACTCTGTCGAAAGAAATAATCGCGGCTACAGGAATTAATCCTGATACGCGGGTACGCGATTTAACAGAGGAAGAGATTTCTAAACTGCGGGAACAAATTGACAAGAATTATAAAGTAGAAGGTGACCTTCGTCGCGAAGAGTCATTCAACATTAAACGGTTGATTGAAATTGGCTCATATCGTGGAAAACGTCATCGGGCTGGGTTGCCTGTACGGGGACAGCGCACGAAAACGAACGCGCGTACTCGTAAAGGTCCGAAAAGAACAGTCGGTGCGAAACGGAAAAAGGCGTAAAGGAGGTATATGAAGAGTGGTTGCAAAGAAAGTTGCAAGACCAAAGCGGAGAGAACGGAAAAATATTGAACATGGCATAGCGCATATTCGTTCTTCCTTTAACAATACAATTGTGACAATTACCGATACAAAAGGTAATGCCCTGTCTTGGGCGAGTGCCGGTGGACTTGGTTTTCGCGGATCAAGGAAAAGCACTCCATTTGCCGCACAAATGGCTGCGGAAACTGCTGCTAAAGCAGCGATGGAGCATGGGTTGAAGCAGGTAGAAGTGTATGTAAAAGGTCCAGGGTCAGGACGGGAGGCAGCGATCCGTTCGTTGCAGGCGACAGGTCTGGAAGTCAATTTGATTAAAGACGTTACGCCTATTCCTCACAATGGTTGTCGTCCGCCTAAGCGTAGAAGAGTCTAGAATTATTCGGGAGGTGTTAAATAAGAATGGCAAAATATACAGGACCAGTATGCAGGCTCTGCCGCCGGGAAGGGGTAAAATTGTACCTCAAAGGCGATAAGTGCTATAGCGATAAATGTTCGTTCACTCGGCGTGCATATGCTCCCGGTCAGCATGGACAGGGACAAGCACGGAAAAAAGTATCCGAGTATGGAATTCAGTTGCGGGAAAAACAAAAAGCCCGTCGTGTATACGGCGTATTGGAGCGTCAATTCCGTAACTACTTCGAAAAAGCGGAACGGCAAAAAGGCATCACCGGTGAAAACCTTCTCATCATGTTGGAAAGAAGACTGGATAATGTCGTTTACCGGTTAGGTTTTGCCGATAGCCGTGTCCAATCGCGCCAGTTAGTTCGCCATGGACATTTTACAGTAAACGGACGCCGGGTGGATATTCCTTCTTATCTTGTGAAAAGCGGTGAAGTAGTTCAGTTGCAGGAAAACAGTAAGCAATCTCCGTTGTTCAAAGATATTATGGAAAGCGCTGCGCATAAAACAGTACCGGCTTGGCTCGAACTGTCAGCTCCAGATATGAGTGGCAAAATCGTTCGTTATCCTACACGTGAAGAAATTGATATTCCAATCGCAGAACATCTTATCGTTGAATTGTACTCAAGATAATGCCCTCAAGCGTCGAGGTAGTGTGTCGCAATAGTTTACGCAAAGGGGAGGGTTTATTCGGATGATCGAAATTGAAAAGCCGAAAATTGAGGTTGTAGAAAGCAGTTCCGATATGAGGTATGGTAAATTTGTTTGGGAGCCTCTAGAGCGTGGCTATGGGATGACTCTCGGCAATAGTATGCGCCGGGTACTTCTATCATCGTTACCTGGGGCAGCAGTAATTTCCATAAAAATCGAAGGTGTTTTGCATGAGTTTTCTACAGTTCCAGGCGTTCGGGAAGATGTGACAGATATTATATTGAATTTAAAAGAACTGCGTTTAAAAATGCATACGGAAGAACCACAAGTTCTGCGTATTGATTACAAAGGGCCGGGAAAAGTGCTGGCCAGCAGTATCATTACGAATCCGGATGTGGAAATCTTAAACCCGGAGCTTGAATTGGCAACGGTCTCAGCTGACGGATCTTTAAAAGCGGAACTCGTTGTTGAACGTGGCCGAGGGTATACTCCTGCCGATAAAAATAAACGGCCGGACGATGTAATCGGTGTAATCCCGATTGATTCCATTTTTTCACCGGTTCAAAAAGTCAATTATAGTATCACGGATACCCGGGTTGGAAACGTAACAGATTACGATAAGCTGACTCTGGAAGTTTGGACTGATGGTAGTTTGCGGCCGGAAGAAGCAGTTAGCAAAGCTGCTGGTATTTTGGTTGCGCATTTGAAACTGTTCCAAAATATTGCCGGAAATCCTCCGAGCGAAGAAAATGGCAATGGGACATTCGTTGAACCTCCTGAAGATCCAGGCGTGAAAACAATGGAAATGAATATTGAAGATCTTGATCTGTCGGTGCGCTCTTATAATTGTCTGAAACGGGCAGGCATTAATACGGTATCGGAATTGGTGCAAAAATCGGAAGACGACATGATGAAAGTGCGGAATCTCGGCAGAAAATCATTAGAAGAAGTTAAGAAGAAGTTAGTGGAATTAAAATTAGCACTGACTCAAAACGAAGAGTAGAGGAGGGAAGATTATGGCCTATAGGAAATTAGGACGTGATTCAAGCGCGCGCAAAGCATTGCTGCGCAGTATCCTGACTTCCTTCTTTGCATACGGGCGTATAGAAACAACGGAAGCCAAAGCAAAGGAAATCAGTTCATTAGCTGACCACTATATCACTTTGGCCAAGCGCGGCGACTTACATGCGCGGCGGCAAGCGTTGTCATACCTCATGGATGAAGAAGTAACGAAGAAGTTATTTGAGACCATAGCAGCAAAATATGCTGACCGTCAAGGCGGGTATACACGGATCATGAAAATTGGCCCGCGTCGTGGAGACGCCGCGCCGATGGTAATTCTGGAATTGGTATGAACAATATGAGGGGCGGCCGACGGGTCGCCCTCTATTTCTGTTATAGGTAGAGAGGCAAGTTATGGGCGAAATAATTAAGGCGGAGCAATTGTGTTACGAATATCGCGGAGCGGAAGATAAGCGGGTAAGAGCGCTTACCGATGTCAACTTGTCTATTCAAGAAGGCGAGTTTGTTGCGATTATCGGGACCAACGGGTCAGGAAAGTCGACATTAGCAAAACACTTGAACGCTTTACTTCTTCCGACAAGTGGAAGCTGTTATGTTAGTGGCTTCAATACATGTGACGAAAAACACTTGTGGGATATCCGTCAACGGGTTGGCATGGTGTTTCAGAATCCGGACAACCAAATTGTAGCCACAATTGTAGAAGAAGATGTGGCCTTCGGACCGGAAAATCTCGGGATTGCCCCGGCGGAAATCGCTAGGCGCGTTGAAGAAGCGTTACAGATTGTTGGAATGGCTGATTATCGTCAACATGCCCCCCATTTATTGTCAGGCGGACAAAAACAACGGGTGGCAATTGCCGGTGCGTTAGCTATGCATTCGCGTTGCCTGGTGTTCGATGAACCTACCGCTATGCTGGACCCGCGCGGGCGAAGAGAAGTACTGCAAACGGTGAAAAAGATTAATAGGGAAGAAGGCATCACGATTGTTTACATTACCCATGACATGGAAGAGGCGTTGCATGCGGATAAAGTAATCGTAATGAATCAGGGATCCATTGTGCAAGAGGGATCGCCGGCATATGTTTTTAGTCAAGTTTCTTCTTTAAAATCACTGGGTTTGGATGTGCCCCTGGCAGCAGATGTTGCGCAGGAACTATGCAGCCGCGGGGTTAAACTTCCGGAACAGATTATTACCGATGAAGAATTGGTGGTGGCGCTGTGTCCATAAGATTGGAAAATGTCACCTATACTTATATGCAGGGTACGCCGTATGAACGAATGGCATTGCAAAACATTAACTTAGAAATAAAGCCAGGAGAATTTGTTGGCATAATTGGCCATACCGGTTCGGGAAAATCGACGTTAGTTCAACATTTTAACGGGTTATTGAAACCGAGCAGCGGGAATGTCCGCATAGATGATATTGATTTGCATCAAAATAAAAATGAAGCGAAGCAAGCGAAGAAAAAAATCGGTATGGTTTTTCAGTATCCTGAACATCAACTGTTCGAAGAGACTGTATTCGCGGATATCGCTTTTGGCCCTCGTAATATCGGATTATCCGAGGATGAAATTGAAATTCGGGTGCGCAAAGCAATGCAATTTGTTGGTCTTGACTATGATGCCATTGCCCATCGTTCGCCATTTCAACTGAGCGGCGGACAAATGCGCCGGATCGCTATTGCCGGGGTTATTGCTACAGAACCGGAATATCTGATATTGGATGAGCCGTCAGCCGGACTTGATCCGCGCGGCCGAAGAGAGATATTTTCACAAATTAAAGAACTGCACATTGCTACCGGAAATTCTGTGATCTTGGTTACCCATAATATGGAAGATGTTTTACAACTTGCTACGCGGTTGATTGTAATGGATAATGGGCAGGTTGTGCTGGATGACAGTCCGGAAACCCTTTTTTGGAACCACCAAGAACAATTGCAGTCAGCAGGAGTTGATGTTCCCCATATCATCTCTTTGTTGCAAAAATTGCGATCTGCGGGGTTGAAAATCGGCGAATGCCAGTTGAACGCCGAAGCGGTCGCTGTGGCTGTTTGTGAAGCCCTGGGGAGGCAGAAGCATGATCAATAATATAACCTTTGGACAATATTTCCCCGGAAATTCTATTTTGCACCGCCTGGATCCGCGGACAAAAATTGTAGGAACACTTTTATTTATCAGCAGTATCTTCTTAGCGGAAAAAGCGGCTGCTTATATGGTAATCCTTGCTTTCACCTTATTGGTTGTAATCATATCCGGCATACCGCTGCGGACCATTTTCCGTTCGTTTCGTCCGTTATGGATTATTTTGGTGTTTACGTTAGGTATCCACATCTTTTCAACGCCTGGTTTAGTATTATACACTTGGGGACCGTTGACGATAACGCAGGAGGGTCTGCGACAAGGAATTTTCATGAGTTCCCGGCTATTGTTTTTGATTGTGATATCATCTTTACTAACCTTTACTACTTCGCCGATTGTGCTGACCGATGGAATCGAACGATTACTTTCGCCCTTTCGTCGAATTGGCTTTCCGGCCCATGAATTGGCAATGATGATGACGATTGCCCTGCGGTTTATTCCCACATTATTAGAAGAGACAGATCGCATTATGAAGGCGCAAATGGCGAGGGGAGCTGATTTCAGCTCAGGATCGATAGTCCGCCGGGCGCAAAACATGATTCCGTTATTGATACCGCTGTTTATTAGCGCATTTCGCCGCGCTGACGAACTGGCGACAGCGATGGAAGCACGTTGTTATCGTGGCGGTGAAAACCGTACGCGAATGAAAGAACTAATGATAACGTGGCTGGATGGCGTTGCGGTAACGGTACTGCTGTTGATGTTGCTTGTCTTGGGCTATTTAAGGTGGTGGCATTAAAGATGGCCAATTTTACCCGGAATATTAAACTGACCATCGCTTATGATGGGGCC
>CAYUNV010000016.1:18141-25460 GCA_964446265.1 uncultured Negativicutes bacterium
TCATGGCTTCCAATGGCAGAACAATGCCGTATCTATTCAAAACGTACTGGAAGATCGTTTGGCTTTGATTTTTGGCCATGCGATCCGGCTTGTGGGTTCAGCCCGAACGGATACCGGTGTCCATGCATACGGGCAAGTGGTTAATTTTAAAACATCCGGTTCGATTCCTACAGACCGCATTCCTTTAGCTGCACGGAAGGTTTTGCCGAAAGATATTATCATTTGCGCTGCGGAAGATGTTCCAGATACATTTCATGCCCGCTTTGATGCAAAAAGCAAGATTTATCTGTACCGCATCAACGATAGTGGAGACCCGCATCCCTGGCTGCGGAATTACGTTTGGCAGCTAAATCATTCACTGGATGTAAATGCTATGGATGAAGCGGTGCAAGCAGTGATCGGGACACATGATTTTTCGGCGTTCCGTTCTTCCGGCAGCAGTGCAAGGGATCCTGTCCGGACAATCCTGAATGCTGCATGCCGGCGTGTGGGAGAAACGATCGAGTGTGAATTTCACGGTACCGGATTTTTATATCACATGGTGCGCAATTTGGTCGGGACCCTGGTTGAAATCGGAAGCTCCAGCCGTCAAGTCTCTGATATGCAGGCAATCTTAAAAGGACGGAGACGGGAAGTTGCGGGGCATATGGCCCCACCGCAAGGACTGTATTTGCTGAAAGTTCTTTACCCTGGGTAAAACCAAGCCGAAAAAAAATCCGTTGGGATGGCCGACTTTACTTGACATTGACAAGAAGATTTATTACAATTACCGTATGAGAATTTTGCCATGACTTCCCTTAGCCCCGGAGCTCATTGACAAATATGATCAAAGCCCTATGAAGTTCTCGATGAGGAGGGATATGAATGAGTACGTTTATGGCGAACCCGCAAAATATAGAGCGTAAGTGGTACGTCTTAGATGCTGAAGGAAAAACATTAGGAAGATTGGCTGCTGAAGCAGCTAAAATTCTGCGCGGTAAAAACAAGCCGACATTTACACCCCATGTTGATACGGGTGATTATGTTATTGTTGTAAATGCAGCGAAAGTTGTTCTTACCGGTAAAAAATTAGTCCAAAAAACCTATTTCCGTCATTCTGGATATCCAGGCGGAACTACGTTTACAACTGCTGGTACTATGCTGGCTACGAAGCCGGAAAGAATGCTCGAGATCGCTATTAAAGGCATGCTGCCGAAAAATCGCCTTGGTAGTCAAATGTATACTAAGCTTAAGGTTTATCGTGGTGCAGAACATCCACACTCTGCACAACAACCAGAAGTCTTAAATCTTGACATCCGCTAATACCGGAAAGGAGGAACATGAAATGGCATTAGTAACTTATTACGGCACAGGCCGTAGAAAAACTTCGGTTGCCAGAGTTCGTCTGGTTCCGGGGGAAGGCAACATTATTGTTAATGACCGTCCGTTGGTAGAATACTTTGGCTTGAAAACTTTGGAGTTAATTATTAAGCAACCGCTTAATATTACTGACACACTTGGCAAATACGATGTATTGGCGCAAGTTGAAGGCGGCGGCACTTCCGGTCAAGCTGGCGCGGTCCGTCACGGAATCGCCAGAGCATTGCTGAAAATCGATGGTGAGTTTAGACCGCCATTGAAAAAAGCCGGACTGCTGACTCGCGATCCGCGGGAAAAAGAGCGTCGTAAATACGGCTTGAAGAAAGCCCGTAAAGCTTCGCAGTTTTCCAAACGTTAATTCTTGTCTTCAAAATCCTGGAGCAATTTATGTTGCTTCAGGATTTTTATTTTCACACGAAAAATGAAATGGGTATGCAATTTAAAAAACGGCCAAGGGCTTCTATTTATGAAGCTTCTTGGCCGTTATATCTTTACTGTGATTAATTCAAAGTAACTTTCGACTTAGCGAGCTAATTTTAAAGGTGCTGATTTGGCTTCTTGCGCTTGCATGGGGCCGATGTAGCCGTTGCGGACCATGGCGTTTAAAACCAGAGTCTGACGCTGTTTGGCGGCGCTGAGGTTCACGTAGGGTGAATAAATAGACGGTCCGTTTGGCAAGCCGGCTAATAAAGCGCTTTCGGCTAAAGTAAGTTCAGCTGGTGTTTTAGCGAAATAATTTTGCGCTGCTTCTTTTATGCCGTAAGAATTTGCGCCAAAAAAGATCGTATTGAGATACATTTCCAATATTTCTTCTTTCGAATACCGCAATTCCAGATCGATGGCGAGGAGAGCCTCTTCCACTTTCCGCGTGACTGTTTGTTCTTGTGATAAAAATAGATTTTTCACTAGTTGCTGGGTGATCGTACTGCCCCCTTCGACAATGGATCCTTTTTGAATATTAACAAGCGTAGCGCGTAATATTCCTTCAATATCGATCCCAATATGGTTGTAAAACCGGTTGTCTTCAACAGCAATGACTGCTTGTTGGAGCGAAAGCGGAATCTGCTGTAAAGGAACTTGATTTTTTTTATTGATTTTAGCCTCGACTGCCGGTTTGAGATAAATAAAACGAACTGTTTTCCCCAGCCAACTGGATTCATCGGAGAAGAAAGAAGATTTGGGATCCGGCATGGGCGGAACCATCTGGTTAACAAGCATATTGCCGCCAGCCCACCAATAGGCTGCAAAAAATATGAGAGCCAGAAAGAAGAGAAAGCGCCCGAGACGCATGTATATTCCCCCTTACGGTGACAGGTATGAAAAAACTTCCGCTTATGACAGTATTGTACCGTACTTGCTATGATTTGGCTATAGGAGACAATTGTTGAATAAAGACGCAGGCAAGCAGGATTCGGATATTTTTGTGTTGAATGCACATAATAATTAGTAGTTAAGCAGTAAAACAGGAAAAGGACGATATTACTATTGATGTAATTGAAGGAAGTGTGATGGCAGGGCAGACGTAGGTGCGAAGGGAGAATAAGAATGAGTAATTTAATCGGATGCGTTCTTATGCCACATCCACCCATTATGATTCCGGCAATAGGGAAACAAGAGATTAACAAGATTCAAGCAACAGTCGATGCGGCATTGCAGGCTGCAGATTTTATAAAATCTGCAAATCCGCAAACGATTATCATTATTAGTCCACATGGTCCTGCATTTCCGGATGCGGTAGGCATCAATACCCATCCACGCCCGAAAGGCAGTTTTGCTTCTTTTGGCATCCCTGATATTTCGCTGGGGTTTGAAACGGATATTTTGCTGGTACAAAAAATCTTGCACGAAGCTGACCGGTTGGGCGTCAATTTAGTGGAACTAAATGATGACCTTGCGAAAACATACCGGTTTTCGCTGCAATTGGATCATGGAGCGCTCATTCCGTTGTATTATTTGCATAAAGCAGGTTTTCGCGGCCAAATTGTTCACTTGACGGTTGGATTGTTGCCGTATGAAGAACTATATACCTTTGGGAAAGCCGTACAATTGGCCATACAAGCCAGTGGACGCAAAACAGCCGTGATCGCTTCCGGAGATTTATCACATCGGCTCACAGAAGATGCACCGGCCGGCTACAACCCACTCGGCGCAGAGTTCGATAAACAAGTGCTGCTAGCACTGCAAAATATAGATGTAAAAGCGTTGCTTAGAATAGAGCAGACTCTTATCGAAGCCGCAGGTGAATGCGGATTACGGCCGATTTTCTTTTTGATGGGCGTTTTAGGCGGTCTAAAAGCAAAGAGCGATATGCTTTCCTATGAAGGTCCGTTTGGTGTAGGTTATGCCATATTTCTTTTTCGGATCCCGGGATAGTATAGTAGAAAGGCTGGGTGAAGTTATCATGTCGAATGAAAGCTATCCGGTGAAGCTGGCGCGAGCAAGTCTTCAGTATTACTATCGACATAATTGCATTATGCCTGTCCCAGAGGATATTCCGGCCAACTTTATGGTGTGCGCCGGCGTATTTGTATCGTTAAAAAAGAACGGTGAATTGCGAGGCTGTATTGGCACTTTCCTGCCGGTTCAGGAGAATGTGGCCAAGGAGATTATTGTGAACGCGATAAGTGCGGCGACGGAAGATCCGCGATTTTATCCGGTAGATGCTGAAGAGTTGCCAGAATTGACGATATCGGTTGATGTGCTGGGCACTCCGGAGCCAGTTCACCGTGAAGAAGAACTAGACCCTGCCCGTTATGGTGTTATTGTTTCTAATGGAAGCCGTAGAGGCCTATTGCTGCCGATGTTGGATGGCGTTGATACCGTCGCGCAGCAAATTGCGATTACCCGGCAAAAAGCAGGAATTGGTTTTGATGAGCCAATCGAAATTTATCGATTTACGGTAACCAGGTATCACTAAAAGGGGAAAAGAATAATTTTGATGTTTTTTCATAAAAAGTATTGAATTATTATGCATAAGTGGTGTATACTTATGCTTATTCGCGTTATGTTTGCTGATTTTTAGTAAATTAAAGCATGAATAATAACCCAAGAACAGGTGGACAGGATATTTTTGCAGTACGCCATGTGGTATTGACAAAAAAGGTTAAGGTAAGCACTCAATAGACTGCAATCCAGTAACTTGATAAATATGGAGGTAATCAATATGCTTCATTCGATAAAAGGCGGCATCACGGCTCCGCAGGGGTTTACTGCAGCAGGTGTAAAAGCCGGCATTAAAAAAAGCGGCAAAGAGGATGTTGCGGTTTTATACAGTTCCGTGCCGGCTTCTGTGGCCGCAGTATTTACCACCAACACGATGGCTGCCGCGCCGGTCATTGTCTCTCGTCGGGCGGTAGAATCCGGACAAGCGCAAGCCGTAGTTGTCAATTCCGGCTGTGCCAACGCTTCAACCGGAACACAAGGACTGGTTGATGCGCAAACAATGGCCCATATCACTGCCTCATTGTTAGACCTTGATGATGCGGATGTTGTGGTCGCTTCCACCGGCATTATCGGCGTGAACTTGCCAATGGGTAATATTGCCAACGGAATTAAGCAGGCTGTTAGTAAACTTTCCGGTGACGGACATGCAGATGCTTTACAAGCAATTATGACAACGGATACCCAGCCGAAGGTTTGCGCTTACGAGTTTGAATTGGACGGCAAGATGGTACGAATTGCCGGTATGGCAAAAGGGTCAGGGATGATCCATCCTAATATGGCAACTATGCTGGGATTTATCACTACCGATGCGGCAATCAGCCCGGCTGTTTTACGCCAGGCATTGAAAGAAGCAGTTGCGCTGTCTTTTAACATGATCACTGTTGACGGCGATACCAGTACGAATGACATGGTCTGTGTGTTGGCCAATGGATTAGCGGAAAATGCCGAAATAACAACTGCCGATAGCCCGCAATACAATGATTTTACCGCTGCATTACGGACTGTTTGCACTTACTTGGCACAGCAGATTGTCCGTGATGGTGAAGGGGCTACCAAATTTATCGAAATAACCGTACAGGGAGCGGAGTCTTTTGCAATGGCAAAACAGGCGGCCATGGCTGTTGCCAAGTCGCCGCTGGTAAAAACCGCGTTTTTCGGCGAAGACCCGAATTGGGGCCGGATCCTGTGCGCGGTAGGTTATTCCGGAGTTGGAGCGGACCCGGACAAAACTTCCTTGGCGATTGGCGATTTAACGATTGTTAAGGCCGGTATGGGAACGCAGGTAGACGAGGACGCCTTGAAGAAAACGATGGCCGAACATGATATCACTGTTACTATTGATTTAGGAATGGGATCTTTTGCGGCAACCGTTTGGACATGTGATTTTTCCTATGAATATGTTAAAATTAACGGAGAGTACCACACATAATATTCAGGGGGAATGAAAATGACAAATTCAGTACAACAAGCGGCCACCCTGTTGGAAGCGCTGCCTTATTTGCAGAAGTTTTACGGTAAAACCATTGTAATTAAATATGGCGGTAATGCCATGATCAACACTGATCTGAAGCGTAGTGTCATTCAAGATATTATTTTGATGAAGTATGTTGGCATTCGTCCGGTTTTGGTCCATGGAGGCGGACCGGAAATTACTGCTATGCTGAAAAAACTAGGCAAACAATCTACTTTTATTTCCGGCCTTCGTGTGACGGATGAAGAGACCGTCGCTATTGCTGAAATGGTTTTGGTAGGAAAAATTAATGCCGAAATCGTTAGCTTGTTGAATTCCGCCGGAGCCCAGGCAGTTGGGTTAAGCGGAAAAGATGCGAATATGCTTATGGCAAGAAAGCATTTGGCCAAAGTTCATGAGGCCGGTGAAGTGCGCGAAGTGGATATTGGTTTTGTCGGTGATATTGCGCAGGTCAATACGGGAATCATTAACACATTGTTGGAAAATGATTATATCCCGGTTATTTCGCCGATTGGAGCGGATGAAAACGGCCAAAGCTATAATATCAACGCTGATTATGTGGCCGGTGAAGTTGCTGCTGCGGTGGGGGCGGAAAAACTGTTGCTGTTAACGGATGTAGAGGGGATTTATCGTGATTATTATGATAAAGGATCCTTTATTTCTACATTGGCGCTTGATGATGCCCGCGAAATGATAGCCGCCGGCAGCATAGATGGCGGAATGATCCCGAAAGTGGAGGCGTGCGTACGGGCTTTATCCGGCGGCACCGCCAAAACCCATATCATTGACGGACGGCAGCCGCATTCATTATTATTGGAAATTTTCACTGACCGCGGCACAGGTACAGAAGTTGTCCGCTGATCCGTGAAAAAATAGCTGTTGGGTTTAATGCCCTAAGGAGGGAAATAAGTGAATAAAGAACAGATTGTTGCAATGGATAAACAATATTATATGCCTGTATTTAATCGGAACCCCATTGTGCTTTCCCATGGCAAGGGGCCGTATGTATACGACAATGAAGGAAACCAATATCTTGATTTTCTGGCTGGAATTGCGGTCAATTTACTTGGTCACGGCCATCCGAAACTAGTGGCGGCGATCGCTGAACAGGCCGGCAAGATGATTCATTGTTCCAATTTATACTATACGGAGCCACAGGCATTGTTGGCGAAAAAAATAGCAGAAGCCAGTGGAATGGATAGGGTTTTCATGTGTAACAGCGGGGCTGAAGCGAATGAAGGCGCCCTGAAATTGGCCAGAAAATACGCGAAAAAAGTGAGCCCGGGCAAAGTCGATATTATCACTGCGGAACATTGTTTCCATGGTCGGACGTTGGCGACCCTGACGGCGACAGCGCAGCCCAAATATCATAAAGGGTATGAGCCGCTGCCGGAAGGGTTTAAGTACGTTCCGTTTAATGATTTTTCCGCCTTACAGGCGGCTGTGAATGATTATACTTGCGCAATCATGCTGGAACCCATCCAAGGCGAAGGCGGCGTCAATCTGCCGGACAAAGGCTATCTTGCCAAAGTACGCGCTCTTTGCG
>CAYUNV010000017.1:0-25238 GCA_964446265.1 uncultured Negativicutes bacterium
GGATTTTGCCTTCCCAAGGCCAACAAGTCCGGCAGGGTAATTCCCAGTTCATTCTTGATATAGTCGCCGAGATATTGCCGGATGAGCGCTGGTGAATAGCAGTCAAACCCGGCTGCTACAGCGGTATGCGTCGTAAAAAGATTGCCCACCCGCGTCGCCGCCAAGGCAACGGGAAAAGACTGCCCGCTTTCCTTCATAAATCCGCGGGCCCGTTCCAAAACGGCAAAAGCGGCATGCCCTTCGTTCAAATGGCAAACCTCCGGCCGTACTCCAAGTTGCGCCAACAGCCGCCAGCCGCCAATTCCCAGTACCATTTCCTGCGCCAGCCGCAACTCCGGCCCCCCACCGTACAACTCGCTCGTAATCCCGCGATGAGCCGGCAAATTGGCCGCATCGTTGCTATCCAACAGATAGAGTTTCACATTGCCGACCTGGACCTGCCACGCCCGCAGCCATACCGAATACCCGGGAAAATCAACCTCTAGCCGCAGCCATTCCCCCTTTTGATCCCGCAGAGGAACAATGGGCAATTGCCCCGGGTCATTATACGGAAACAACGCCCGCTGCGCGCCATTCCGGTCGATCACTTGGCGAAAATACCCTTGCTGGTAAAGGAGTCCTACTCCGACGACCGGCACGCCCAAATCACTGGCCGCCTTCAACTGGTCGCCGGCGACATTGCCTAAGCCGCCGGAATAAATCGGCAGGGCTTCGCTGAGCATGAATTCCATGCTAAAATAGGCCACGCACGACAACGATGCTTGCGGATGGTTTTTTTGAAACCATTTGAGGGCACAGGCCGCACGCCTTTTTTCTTTCGTAAGTTCTTCCACTTTTTTACGAAAATCCGGATCAGCCAAACAATGTTCTATTCGCTCCCGTGAAGCGGTTTGCAAAACGATCCAGGGGTTGTGCGTAAGATCCCACAACACCGGGTCAAGCTGGTTCCAGATTTCATCTGCAATATGCTTCCATGACCACGATATATCCAATGCAAGGTTAGCCAGCAGGTCAAAGTCCTTGACTTCCACCGGCAACAGGCTATAAATCGGATTACTGACCCGCGACGAATGTCTCATAGTTTCCTCCCGTTACGTAAAATAAAAATCAGGCTGCCCCCTGTTGCTATGCAACGAAAGTTACAGCCTGACAAAACCGTGAACGCTATCGTACGTACCTAAAGCCTGTTAACCGATTGTAGGCTGTCCGTTTGTTAGCGGTACCGTATTCGCACCTTGCGGCATGACAATAAATTGCGGTTTCTTGTTGGGACATTTTTCGTAAGCAACTTGCAGCGCTTCTTCCATCGTCTCAACCGGAATCATGTTCGCTTTTCCGACCAGTTCTTTATTCTCTTTTTTTGTGATCATAATGAATGTTGCATTTTGGCTGTATTCCATTTCTTTAAACGCAACATAGCCCGGAATAGTGAACGCTTCACGCAAAGCTTTCTCAACTTCCTTGACATTGCCTTTTTTGAACCAATCGGAAAATTCCAGCGGCTCATAGATATCTTCACATTCACTCAGCAAGATGACCACGCCGCCTTTTTTCACCGCGTAGCAGGCGTTATCCATCGTCTTGCCGGTTTGATATAAATTGATGTCTTTCGGGTATCCGCCCGCTGTGGTAACAACGATATCGGCTTTGGCCGGAATTTCCACTCCATAGATTTCATCCACCAATTTCATTCCCTCTTGCCAGGCGGAAATCCAGTTCCCGGCAAAAATTCCAGCCACTTTTCCATCCGGCGTGGGAACGGTGTTAATGATGAAGTCCGGTTTGGCAAAAGCAGCAACTTCTACCATATCCTCATTGCATTCATTACCGCGCGTTTTACCCGAAATGGAATTTGGATTGGAACCGTCGCCTAATTGGGGTCCAAGCCCCCATAAGTGACTTTGGCGAATCGTCTTGATCGAACTGCAGCCAGGCATAATACTTTTGCGTCCGCCGCCATAGCCAACCATGAAGTGATAAATGATTCCGCCCGTCATGATTACCCGGTCGGCTTCCGCGACTACGCGGTTAATCGATACTTCGGTACCGCGGCTGGTTTTCCCCTTATACACCATATTGGCTTCATCGAAGGCGTCATGGTTCATGACCCGTACGCGGTGGCAGACCCGTTCGCCGCAGAGCATGTGGAATTCTTCCTCAGTATTCAAGCGGTGGCCGCCGACAACAATCAAAATCGTAATGTTTTGGTCCGGCACCCCGGCATCGTTCAATTCATCCAGCAGGATCGGCAAAATCAAATCCATCCGCTGCCAGGCCCGGGTAATGTCGCTCACCAAAAGCGCTACCTTTTCGCCCGGCCGCACAATTTCCCGCATCGGCGGCGAATCAATCGGGCGCCGTATCGCTTCCTTAACCGCTGTTGCCAGATCTGGAATCGGCGGATATTCCTTGCCTAAAATTTCACAAATAACCTGTTCTTCCGGAATCGTCAGCGCTAATTCGGTCCGCCCGTACTTTAACTGAAAGGTCTTGTCGCTCATATGGAGCCTCCTCATTTTTTATTTTCATCATAATTACCGTAAAATCACCGATACATGTAAAATTCATTCAGCAAGCCAAAAATCCTGCCTCTTTTTTTCTTCAAGTATATTTTGTCCTATTTTTTCAGTTCCTGCAGCAATCTTCCCGCTGCCTCAGCCAATAAGCTGGTATCGCCGCTGACAGTCAAAATCTGTACGCCGGCCTGTTCCCATTTTTTCGCTGATTCCACATCGGCAAAAAACATGCTTACCGGTTTCCCGGCTTGTTGGGCCCGCGAAATGACATGAGCCACGGCATTGCAAAATTCCGGATGGTCAAATTGGCCGGTTAACCCCATAGACTGGGACAAGTCGGCCGGACCGATGAAAATTGCATCAATTCCTTCCACTGCCAAAATCTCATCCACATTCCGTACTGCTTCCACCTCTTCAATTTGCACCATGACAAAAATATTTTGATTCGCTGTCGCAATATAATCGTCGCAGGGAATAAAACCATATTTAGCCGCCCGCACCACACCAGCCAGTCCACGTTCGCCAAGCGGACCATATTTAGCCGCCCGCACCACCGCTTTGGCATCCTCGGCTGTATTCACCCGCGGAACAAGCAGCGTGGTTGCGCCGACATCCAGCGCCTGCAGAATTTGCGCCGGCTCATTGGCCGACACTCTGATTACCGGTTCGATTCCGGCAATCTCTGCTGCCCGCACCAGGTGAATGTCCTCTGTCACGGTAAGCGGCGAATGTTCGTTGTCGATAATGATAAAATCAAAGCCGGCATATCCCATTACTTCAATATAGGCCGGTTCTCGCGTAAAAATAAAACTGCCTTTAACTGTTTTTCCTTCCGCCACTAAAGTACGAATCCTGTTGTTCATTAAGCTCATTTTGCACTCATCCTTTCGAGGATTGAATCTTTTGTATCCATCATACCTTATTCTGCAAATACTTTCTATATCAGAGCAACGATAAAAAAAGAAAACTATTTGCCGACTAGCGGATCCGCTCGCCGGCAAATAGTTTTTCATGGCCATATGACACCCGTTTAACTGAGGTACTCTTCCAGCTCTGCGGCCAACCGCTCCGGAGTCATTGCCGATAACATCGACCCATTCACCCGTACACTGGGCCCTTTGCGGCACTCCGGAAAACAAGCCACTTCCGTTACAACAATCTGCTTTCTCTTTTCTTCCGGCAGCGACTCCACCGCAGCAAACAAATCTTGCGCACCGAGCAGATAACAGGAGGTTCCCATACAAATTTCCACCACTATCGGCTTCATCAACATTTACTCCCAACGCTGAGCTGCGGCAATACGGTATTGGTGAAAAAATCGCGGGCTGTTAACCCTGATACGCTTTGCACCTCGCCGCCGTCGATTTGCACCGATACACCTTGTGTACAGTGACCCAGGCAAAATGCTGCCTGTACCTCGATTTGGTCGGCAAGACCATATTCTTCCGCCAATTGCTGAAGAGAATTAATTACATTGTAGGACCCCTTGAGATGGCAGGCACTGCCTATGCAAACATCGATTTTCATCATATTGCTCATCCCTTTCGATGATACTCTACATGAAGAAGCTTGTGGGTTTTCCCCTTCAGCAAGCCCCCATAAAGAGCCATAATCACTGGGTTTTCCTCTGAACGTTTAATACTGCTCATCCGGTCTGCTTCATAAAGGCCGGAACTTCTGTTTTTCTTGCCCTCACCGGTTGCAACCGGTTGTCCCGCGCCACAAATACAACCGCCAGGACAAGCCATTACTTCAATGAAATCATAGCTCTTTTCCCCGTTTTGGATTTGTTTGATTAAATCATCCGCGTTCTTTAAGCCGCTGACAATTGCGATGTTGACTTCCCTTCCGCCAACATCCAGTTTCGCTTCTTTTACCCCTTCCATCCCGCGTATTCCTGTGAAAGCAATCGCTCGCAGTGCCGAGATGGATTTATCGTCGGAAATACGCCGTACAACCGCCTCCGTAACACCGCCGGTTACACCGAAAATCACGCCGGCGCCACTGGTGTTCCCGAACGGCATATCCACCGCTTCCGGTTCGATCTCGGAGAAGACGATACCGGCTTCCCGGATCATTTGAATTAATTCCTGCGTACTGATGACATAGTCGACATATGGCACGCTGTCTTCCTTAAATTCATCGCGTGCCGCTTCCGCTTTCTTCGCAGTACAAGGCATTACTGCAACGACCACCACTTTTTTATGGGAATGGCTGTAGTGTTCTTTCAATACCGATCCAAACATCTGCATCGGCGAACGGCAGGTAGAAATTTGTTCTACTAATTCCGGGTAATTGAACTCAGCGTATTTCACCCAGGCCGGACAACACGAGGTAAACAACGGCAGTTTCTCGCCTTTTTGCAGACGGCCCAAAAATTCGCCGGTTTCCTCAAGGACAGTAAGGTCCGCACCCACTGTAGTATCGAAAACCTCATTAAAGCCAATCCGGCGCAAAGCAGCGACAATCTTGCCCATTGCATTTTTTCCTTCCGGCAATCCAAATGCCTCGCCAATCCCTACCCGGACGGCGGGAGCGATTTGGACAAGGACCTTGGTATTCTCGTCGCTAAGCTCCTTCCACAATTTCGACGTATCGTTTTTAATAACAATCGCGCCGGTTGGGCATACCGCCGCACATTGGCCGCAGCCTACACAGTTCGTATTCGCGATGGGTTCATCAAACGCCGTCGTCACCCGCATCTTCGAACCGCGATGGACAAAATCAATCGCCCCTACGTTCTGGACCTCTTCACAGACTCTTACGCAGTCGCCGCAAAGAATGCACTTGCTTTTGTCGCGCGTAATGCAGCGGGAAGAGGTATCCATATCCGCATCGGTCGACGTGTTGTCGAACCGGACCTTCTTAATGCCAAACCGTTGGGCCAATTCCTGCAGTTTGCACTTGCCGTTTTTCTCACAAGTCGTGCAATCCCGGCAGTGGTTGGCCAGAAACAATTCCAAAATCATTTTCCGGTATTTGCGCAACCGCGGCGTATTCGTACGCAGTTCCATTCCTGCCTTTGGGGGCGTGGAGCAAGAAGCATGGATAGTGCCCCATTTATCTTCAACAACACACATCCGGCAAGCGCCATACACCGACAGCTCCGAATGGTAACAGAAGGTAGGCAATTCAATTCCCGCTTTACGGATTACATCCAGAACATTTTTTTCGCCGGAAATTTCTACCGGCATATTATCAATAATCATGAATTCGGTGCTCACGATGTCAGTCCTCCTTTATTGCTTTAAATGCACACGATTCTAGGCAAGCGCCGCATTTTATACACTTACCGGCGTCTATCACAAACGGTTCCTTAACCTTACCGGTAATCGCTCCAACCGGGCAAACCCGCGAACATTTGGAACAACCTCGGCATAGTGTCGCATCAATAACAATGGTTTTCAATTTTTGACAAGTTTTTGTCGGACATCGTTTTTCCATCACGTGAGCTTCGTATTCATCACGGAAATACTTAATGGTACTGACAACCGGGAACGCAGCTGTCTTGCCCAAGCCGCATAGAGCCGTCGCAGAAATCATATCGGCAAGTTCCAACAGCATGCTAATGTCTTCCGGTTCTCCTTGTCCGGAAACAATTTTCTCCAGAATGGCCAGCATTCGTTTGGTTCCTTCCCGGCAAGGTACACATTTTCCACAGGACTCATTTTGGGTGAAATTCATGAAAAAGCGTGCGACTTCGACCATACAAGTGTGGTCATCCATTACGACCAATCCACCGGAACCGATCATAGCTCCTGCTTTGCTCAGCGAGTCAAAGTCGAGCGGCATATCCAAATGCTCCTGCGTTAAACAGCCGCCGGAAGGTCCACCGATCTGCACCGCTTTGAAATTCTCACCGCCGCGCATTCCGCCGCCAATTTCATAAATAATTTCCCGCAGCGTTGTTCCCATAGGAACTTCAATCAAGCCAGTATTTTCGATATTACCGGTTAAGGCAAATGCTTTCGTGCCAGGACTTTTTTCCGGTCCGATTTTTTTATACCATTCCGCGCCGTTCTTAATGATGAGCGGCACATTGGCAAACGTTTCTACATTGTTCAATACGGTAGGTTGGCCGAATAAGCCTTGTTCCACTGTGCGGGGCGGTTTGACCCGCGGCATGCCGCGTTTTCCTTCAATCGATGCCGTCAGCGCGCTCCCTTCGCCGCATACGAAAGCGCCTGCGCCTTTGCTGATTTTGATATCAAAGGTCCGACCGGAACCCAAGATGTTTTCTCCCAGTAAACCGAACTTTCTCGCTTCACGGATCGCGCCTTCCAAGCGTTCCACCGCCAAAGGGTATTCCGCCCGAACGTAAATATACCCTTCTGATGCGCCGCAGGCAATCCCGGCAATCATCATTCCTTCCAACATCCGGTGCGGATCGCCCTCCATGACGCTGCGGTCCATAAATGCGCCAGGGTCTCCTTCATCCCCGTTGCACACAACATATTTTTGTTCCGCTTTTTGCCGCATTACCTGCTTCCATTTATGGCCGGTCGGATAACCGCCACCGCCCCGGCCGCGTAAACTGGCTTCGTTAATCGTATTTACAATTTCTTCCGGTTTCATGTCAAAAAGCGCTTTCGCAAAGGACTTATAACCGCCAATCGCCAGATATTCCGTAATGGAGGTCGCATCAATCTGGCCGCAATGTTCCAATACTAACCGGTTTTGATTTTTATAAAACGGAATTTCTTCTTGCGTCGGGAACGTCTTGCCGTCCTGTTTATAACCAAGACGTTCAACGAACCGGCCGCCAAGAATAGATTCTGTGACAATCTCCGCACAGTCTTCCAATTTAACTTTCGTATACAACCAACCTTGCGGTTCCAAGCGAACCAACGGCCCCATCTCACAGAAGCCGTGACAGCCACTCTTTTTAATGCCGACCGTTTCATCATGCGGCTCCTTTTCCAGGGAAACTGCACAATGCAGTCCTTGGTCCTCAATCAACCGCTGTAACTCGGCATGGATCTCCAACGATCCACCAGCCACACAACCGGTTCCGGCACAGACCAAAATTTTCTTCTGCTGCGCATCAAAGGCTGCTTTATACTGTTCTCCGGCCTTCTTAAGCTCTTCTCTGTTTAACAACATTTCAGTTTTCCTCCTTGAGTTTTGCAAGAAGTTCTTCGACTTTTGCCGGTGTCATCGCGCCGTGTACTTTATCGTTTACCGTCAAAACCGGCGCCAGACCGCACGCTCCAACGCAGGAAACCGTTTCCACCGTAAACAACAGATCGTCTGTCGTAACCTTGGCCTCTGACAAACCAAGCTCTTTGCGCAGTTTTTCCAGGATCGGGATGGACTTTCTGACGTGGCAGGCCGTTCCGTCACAGATTTTTATCACATATTTTCCTTTTGGCTCGAGGGAAAAATTTTCATAAAACGTGGCAATGCTGTAGATTTTCGCCGTACTCATTCCCAGCTTAGCGGAAAGATAGGGGAAAACTTCCCGGGGAAGATAGCGGTATTTTGCCTGGGTTTCCTGCAAAATGGGGATAATCTGGTTCGCTTGGTAGCCATGGTCCTGTAGGATTGCGTCAATTTCACTGCAATCAAATTTTACTTGCATGTCATAGCCTCCTGTTTTTTAGTTTGTGAAAATACGAACAATGTTTAGAAGTTGATCTTATTGTACACGAGCAATTTTTCTCTGGCAATAGGGTTTGTGAAAAAAATATCAAATTAAAAAAATAAAAAATATTGCAATTACTCAGATATCTTTTTTTTGCGGAAAAAGTGAATTGATTCTTGTTTTTATCGTTAAAATAGGCAGGAAAAACGGGAGTTTTTCAACCCCCGTTTTTCCTGCCCTACAGCATGGTTATTCTTCATTTCCGGAACTCTTTTCTCCGGTTTTCGCGCGGTTTCCCCTTAACCGCCGAATAATTCATCCCCGCTTTTTCCGCCCAAACCGGGATGGCCATCAAAGCGAACTACACCAACTGCCAGCCCTGGTGCCGCTCTCTTTATCGCGGCGGCGCCTTCCAAGCCAAATCCGCCGCACAATTCAACGGCGCCAATCCCCTGTGCGGCCAGTTCCTTCACGGCCTCACAGGCCGCTTGATAATTACTTACCCCCACGACCGTTAATTCTACCATCGGCGTTGTCACGACAGCCCGATGCTGTTGAGCATCGGCTTCCGGAGCAATGAATAAAAACGCGGCTTTCAGCATAGCTATCCTCCTTCTGTCTTTACTCTTCTGTTTATACAAACATCTTATACGGCCGTTCAATGAATTTTATTACCATCGCCAAAAACTCCGCAGCCGGAGCGCCATTGATAATCCGGTGATCAAAGGAAAGCGACAAACCCAGCATCGGCCGCACCACGACCTGATCTTCACTGACCACCGGCGTCTTAAGCATCCTGCCAACACCTAAGATCGCCGATTCCGGCTGATTGATAACGGGAGTAAAATAGTCAACGGATCCGTAGGCGCCAAGATTAGTAATTGTAAAGGTGCCACCGGTCATTTCCTCCAGAGTAAGCTTGTTTTGCCGAGCCCGTTGCGCCATATCCTTAATCTCCCGACTAATTTCTGTGAGTGTTTTCCGGTCAGCATTCCGGACAACCGGAACAACCAATCCGTCAGGCAAAGCCACGGCAACACCCACATTGATATCGCGCCAGACTTTGATCTGCTTGTCACTCAGCGTAACATTGATCCGTGGCTTAGCCTTCAAGGCCATTGCTACCGCTTTAACCAACAAATCGGTCACCGAGATTCTCTCTTCTTCCGCTAAGTCGCTGTTTATACTGGCCCGTAATGCCAGCAGCTGCGTCAAATCCGCGCTGACGTGCAAGGTGACGCGCGGCGCAGCAGACCAGCTTTTCAGCATATTTTCCCCGATCACCCGCTGCATGCCTTCATAAGGGATCATTTCCCATGCAGGCTGCCCTTCCGCTATTGGCTGTTCCGCCGCGATCGTCGGTTTGCCGCTTAACGAGGCGCTCTCCCGGACAGCAATCGCGGCCTCAATATCCTCTTTCGTGATACGTCCTTCCGGCTTTTGCCGGGCCAACAGCACATAGTCGATCCCATGCTCTTGCGCCATCTTTTTGGCAAGCGGCGAAATTTTGATCCGCTCGCCGCCGGCAGGACTGACTGGTTCGGCCGATACGGAAGCCGCAGGACCGCCAGGAGCCTCGTGAGCGGCTGGCGCACCTGTGGCCGCCAAAACGGAACTAATATCCTCACCCGGCAAGCCGATAATCCCCATCACCTCGCCAATCAACAACTTGGTATCCGCTTCGGCAAGAATTTTGAGTAAAACGCCGTCTACCGGGGATTCTACTACATTATTAATTTTATCCGTCATGATCTCAACAACGGCCTCACCTTTTTTCACGCTGTCGCCTTCTTGCTTCAGCCATTTCCCGACGGTCCCTTCAGTCATCGATAAACCAAGCTTAGGCATACTTATTACAGTTGCCATGATCATCCTCCTAACCCTGCCCTGCATTATTCCGATTTTGGTACCCGGGAATAGCCTTTCCCCACCGCTTCATGCAAGGCCGCCCGAATATCCACCACTTGCGGCCCGCTAAAAACCAGTTGGATAAAGACAACATCTTTTTCCTGCACTTCGATTTCCCGCTCACCGTCCAACGCGATAACACAGGGTGTTTGCCGGATCGGCACCGATTCCCCAACTGCAATCCGTCGGTGCGCGTCTACCTGAACCAATTCAATGAGTCCCGGAGCAATCGGCGCTCTCACCCAGGTACCGCCAGGACCAAAATCAACCGCTAAACCATAGTTTTCACGGGCACCGACCGGCTGCAGGTTCCCGGCAATCGAGGAAATACCGAGATTATGCGGTTCGCCCTGAGTAACGAAAGCCTGCACAATCCGGTCTACATCCCATACCGCCCGGGAACCAATGAATTCGTCGCTCAAAACAACAACGTCCACCAAAGCGCTGTCTACCACCGCATCGTTTTTATACACTAAGAGTTGCTTGCTGGGCTGTACTGCCGGCAAGCCTTTGACAATTCCCTGGGCAACGACGCCAGCCGCAAGGCCGGCAATCGTTCCTTCCACCATGACCGAAAAAACATTATTGGTACCGGTAGAAACGGGCACGATCGGGATGGAACCGCAGCCTTTGGCAGCAATGCGGTTTGTCCCGTCGCCGCCAAGCGTTACGATGCAATCCACTCCCATTTGCGCCATTACCAAAGAGGCTTGCAGCGTATCGCGCTGCGTGCCGGTGATGCAAATATCGACCGGCACAATTTCCATCTGCAGGCGATGTTGTTCCGAAATCCCTTCCACCGCCCGCGGCACAATACCATAATAATCCGGCATGAAGACGACCTTTTCGATGCCGATCGAAGCTAGGCTCAATAAGATGCGGCGAACAATATTGACTTTTTCCAGATTATCGAAAACAGCGCCATAGGCGACCAACCGGCGGATGTCTTTCCCAGATGCCGGGTTGGCAATGATTCCTATCACAGCCATTTTTTCACCCCCGCTTGCCCGCTTCCGGATTAAAACAAACTCTTAACCGCCGCAACAATTTTTTCCACACTCGGCAAATAGGCCTGTTCTAAAGACGGGCTAAAGGGAACCGGCGTGTCCGGCGCAGTAACCCGCTTAATCGGCGCGTCCAGCAAATCGAAGCCATGTTCGGCGACAATCGCCGAAATTTCGCCGCCAAATCCACTGGTTTGCACGGCTTCCTGCACAATCACTAGCTTGTTCGTTTTGCCGACCGACTGCAATATAGCCTCTTTGTCCAGCGGAACCAAAGTCCGCGGATCCAAGACTTCCACCTGGATTCCCTCTTTCGCCAATATATCGGCTGCGGCCAGCGCCTTTTGCACCATCCAGGACCAACTGACAATGGTGACATCCGTTCCGGCCCGTTTGATATCGGCCTTGCCCAGCGGAATGACATATTCCCCTTCCGGCACATCACCCGTCACGCCAAATAACTGCTTATGCTCGATATAAACAACCGGGTTGTCGTCGCGGATCGCTGCGCTCAGCAAGCCCTTGGCATCCGCCGGCGTCGAGGGCATAACGGTTTTGATGCCGGGGATATGGGTAAACCATGCTTCCATCGATTGCGAGTGCTGCGCAGCCGCACTCATTCCGGCTCCGCACGGCGTCCTTAGGACCATCGGGATTTTGGCTTTACCGCCAAACATGTAACGCATTTTTGCTGCCTGATTGAACAATTCGTCCATACAAACGCCGGTAAAATCAACAAACATGATTTCGGCAATCGGCCGCAAACCAGCAGCAGCCGCACCCACGGCCGACCCAATAATCGCCGTTTCACTGATCGGCGTGTCAATGACGCGTTTCGCCCCAAATTCGGCAAACAAGCCGGCAGTCACGCCGAAACAGCCGCCAAACCGCCCTACGTCTTCCCCTTGCAAATAGACATTCGGATCACGCAGCATTTCAACCCGCATAGCATCCCTGATGGCTTCCGCATATGTCATTTGTTTCATCATTTTCACCCTTTCTCACAAAATTTATTCGGCGTACACGTCCGTCAACACATCGGTTACCGGCGGAACCGGACTGCTTTCCGCATAATTGACCGCCGCTTCAATCTGTGCTTTTGCGGCAGCTTCCAACTGGTCCAGTTCGGCCTGTGTAGCATACTTCAGTTCAATCAGCCGTTTCGCCAGCCGCGGAAGCGGATCTTTTTCCAGCCAGGACTGCTGCTCAGCAGGATCCTTATAAATAGCCGGATCCCCTTCAAAGTGCCCGCGCTGCCGCCATGTTTTGCATTCAATTAGACTGGGCCCATCGCCCCGGCGCGCACGCTTGACGGCTTCCGCCGCCGCCTCAAAAACCGCAATGACATCATTGCCGTCAACCGTAATGCCCGGGATGCCATACGCCGACGCACGATCGGAAATATCGCAGATGTTCATATGGTCCCGTTGACACAGCGAAATTCCGTACATATTGTTTTCGCAGACATAAACAACCGGCAGGTTCCAAATCGAAGCCATATTCAACGACTCATGGAATGTGCCCCGGTTGGAAGCAGCATCGCCAAAAAAACAAACCGCCACCGCATCACTTTGCCGATACTTGCAGGCAAACGCCGCTCCGGCAGCAATCGGCAACCCGGCGCCAACAATTCCGTTCGCCCCTAAAATCCCCAGGTCAACGTCCGCAATATGCATGGAGCCGCCTTTTCCTTTGCAATAACCGGTAGCTTTGCCGAACAATTCTGCCATCATCAAGTCCACTTTGCCGCCTTTGGCAATGAGATGGCCATGCCCACGGTGCGTGCTAGTAATGTAATCCGCTTTTTCCAAAGTCGCACAGACTCCGGTTGCTACCGCTTCTTCACCTAAATATAGATGCACAAAACCCGGTAATTTATTTTTCGCAAATAATTCGACCGCCTTGCTTTCAAAGGTTCGGATCGTCATCATGGTCTCATAAAAGCCCATTAATTTTTCTTTGGTGAGTTCCATCCACGTTTCCCCCTTTTTCTCTTCCTTATTTGCTGAGTTAAAAATCAACATTCACATACACCGTAAGCGCGGCTACCGCAATCACAATCGTATCACCCGGACCAAGCTCCGGCAGTGTTAATCCCTGCACACTTAAACCGCCATCCACTACCTCCAGCTGTGTTTTTCCAAACGGAACCGCTGAAAGAACGGCCAAACGGTCAATTTTTTCCGGGTACGGGCAGCCGATTTTCACTTCAATATCCATCCGGTTGGGATCCTGGATATGGAGAATGTCAAACAAACCGCACAAACAACAATGGGAAATCGCGTCTTTTATCGCTTTTTGCGCCGCCTTCGTGACATCCCCGCCATGCAAATCAACCCCCGTGCCAAACTCCACAATATAACGCTCGCGCCGCATTCCTTTCCCTCCTTTCCTAAAAAATTACCCTATCCGTATACCATGAAAATTTTAACGCTCACTATTACTAGCTAATAGCAAAAACAATGCCATAATATTCTGAAAATAATTACGAAATATAAAAACGAAAAGAACCTGTACTATTCAGGTTCTTTCTAGAGAAAAATATTATTCTACATTGTTAAAAATAACATCCGGCTAACCAATTGTCGCTTTTTGTAGCGATGAACTGTCCGATCACTGTAGCGCAACACAACAAACTTGCTACAAACGGTATTTTGCCGGCCCAAATCTACCCGTCAATCGTATATTGCCGCAGTTTGCGGTACAATGTGCTGCGCGCCACCCCCATTTCCTGGGCCGAACGGCTAATATTCCCCCCTTGCCGGTCGAGGATATTCAAGATTAACCGCCGTTCCTCTTCCTCGGCTTTTTGCTTGCAGATCTGGCGATTGACCAACACTCCGCCAGGTAAGAAAATCCGATCCGGTGCGGCTTCCGGTTTATGCGGCGAATTGCCAAACAGTTCCGCCGGCAGTTGACGCAGGGTGATCTGCGGTCCTTCCGCCAAGCTGGCGACTCGCTCGGCAATATTGTGCACTTCACGGACATTGCCCGGCCAATGGTACTGCTGCAGCTGCACGATCACTTCCGGCGCCAACTCATAGCGCCAATCCCGCTCGCGGCTGATGTTGTCCAAAAAATGACGGAACAACAGAATCTTGTCTTGGCCTCGATCCCGCAGCGGCGGAATGACAATGCGGACCACGTTCAAACGATAATACAAGTCATGACGAAACGTTCCTTTTTCCACCGCTGCCAGCAGATTTTTGTTCGTTGCGCAAATCACACGGACGTCAACCGGGATCACTTTCGACCCGCCAACCCGGACCACCTTGCGTTCCTGCAAAACACGCAGCAAGGCAATCTGCTCCTCCATGGTCATATCCCCGACTTCGTCCAAAAAAAGCGTACCGCCATCCGCCATTTCAAATTTCCCCGGTTTTCCACCCCGTTTAGCGCCAGTGAACGCCCCATCTTCATAGCCGAATAGCTCGCTGCCAATCAATTCCTTGGGAATGACCCCGCAGTTAATGGCCACAAACGGTCCGTCCGCAGTAACCCCTTGATTATGCATCGCCTGTGCAAAAATTTCCTTGCCGACGCCGCTTTCTCCCTCTAACAGCACGCTAACCTTACTGTTAGCAGCCAAGGTAGCCGTATGCACGGCCTCGCGGATTTCTTTGCTTTCACCAATGATGTCGCTAAACTTCATGGTACTGAAATTGCCGCTGAAGCGGTTTACTAATTTCCGAATTTGCTGAATGGGCTGCAGGAGAATGACGCCGCCGGTCACTAAGTCCATTTCGTCGATGATCGGTTCCCCGCTCACCAAACAATGCAACAGGCCCCGTTTTGTTTCCACCATAATTTCCATATCTGTATAGGATTGACGGTCATTGACGATTTTTCGCGTCCATGCTCCTTCTTTCCCAAATAGCTTTTCCACCAAGGTTCCCTGCAATTCTTTGTCATTTCCTAGGATTTTACGCGCAACAGGGTTCAAAGCTTGAATAATTCCCAAACGGTCCACCATGATCAAGCCTTCGGACATGGTATTAAAGATATTGGTTAACCGGCTGTTCGTCACCGTCAACTCGTGGTTTTGCCGCTGGATGGTCAGTTGAGCCGTAATCGCCGCCCCGGCCGCGACAACCATTCCCAATGTGTGCAAATGCGTCGCCGCCGACGGACCCGATAAATTTAAAATCCCCAGCAATTGTCCTTGAAAATCAAACACCGGCGCAGCCGAACAGGTCCAGGTATGGTGTTTTTGGCAATAATGTTCCGCCCCGGCTACCTGGATCGCCCTTTGCAATACCAGCGCCGTACCGATGGCGTTCGTCCCTACTTCCTGTTCCGTCCAATTCGCCCCGCGGAAAAACTGTAATTCCGCGGCCTGCGCCAAAATTTCCGGATCACCAATATGTTCCAATATATAACCCTGCTCATCCGTGAGTAAAGCAAGAAAGCCCGATCCGGCCACAAAATTGTAGAGATTGTTCATAAAAGGTTTAGCGATCTCGATCAGGGACTGCTTCGCCAGCAACAGTTTTCTCAATTCCACAGACGGCAATACCCGATGGCTCACACCGTCAAATGGGTTTACCCCGGCTGCATAACAGCGCTCCCACGAAGCAGCAATTTCCGCCCGCACACCATTTGGGACCAAAGTACGCGAGGCAATAAATTGCCGCCAGTTCGTCAAATTTTGCTCGTCTTTCGTCACTAACCGTTCCGGCACGTGCCCATCACCTCTACTTCAAAATGGGTGATTGTTTTCTCGTCTGGCATTGTCGCAATGTTCAAAAAACTAATATGTATAGTATTCCCTATGGCGGTTAAAAAACCTTCTTCCGCTCCCTTCCGTCATCCGTTGTCGACAGAAGGCCTCAACCTGATTATACTAGGATTCATAAAACCAATGGAAAGGAAGGGATCGCCTTGAATTTGTTCACTCTGCCCTCACTCCCCCTCGCCGAGGAATTCTTCGAAACCATACTGTCAGGCCGCAACATCCGCGTTGAGCGGATCATTTCTACCGGCCAGGCATCACCGGCTGACTTTTGGTACGACCAAAACAACGATGAATGGGTCGCTCTTCTCCAAGGAGAGGCGCGGTTGGCATGGCCCGACGGCCGCACACAACCATTACGGGCCGGCGATTGCCTGTTCATTCCGGCCCATGAACGGCACCGGGTAGAATGGACTTCGCAGGAGCCACCCTGTATTTGGCTGGCGATCCATGGCAGCCTAACTTAATTGGGTTGATTTTTATTTTGCCCAATATAGGCAAACCGCGCCTTTTCCTGCCCATCCACTACCACAGTTTCCAAAAACATCGCTTTCGGCCGTACCCACAATCCAAATTCACCGTACAACGCCTTGTACAACACCAGTTTTTCCATGGTCTCACTATGGATCACTTCGCCCAATACTTCGTAGTTCTTCCCTTTGTAATGCTGATAAATGCCCAGACGAACCGTGTCGTTCTGCATCCACAATCTCCTCTTTTCCGCTGCTCTTTTCATTGACAGTTTCTCGCCGGCAGGTTCTTTTCCCTTTTTTGTTTTGGGTATACGAAATGGAAGCAGCAAGTAGTTACCCGTCTTTAAAACTTATTTCGTGGCTACTTAAATTTTTAGCTATCATTGCAATATTACCCGGAATATCAACGGCATTTGTTGCAGAAAACTCTCGAAAAACGGCAAATTTGCCAGCTAAAATGGAAAAACAACCAAATGAACCCAACTCGCCTTTTGACACCACCGCAAAATAGGAGTACACTTATTGTGTGGGGCCACATCACCGTCAGCTCCTTAATGACCGTGCCTGTTCGTATCAAACAGACACGGTCGTTTTATAAAGAAGAGGAAACCGCAGCTTATATATAAAAACAACCCACTACCTGGAAAAAGTGAGTTTCGTTAATTTTCAATATCCACGAGGAGGGCATTTTGTTGAAACGGGTCTTATCATTCAATTCCTTTGTACCAATGCGCTGGCATACCTTTCATGAAGGAAAAAACGAATCCATTGCTGTGGATACCATTACATTTATTAGCAATTCGGAAGAAACAACAACTTGTCAAATTTATACCGCGAATCTCTGGATCAAGTATTGTGTGAAAAAACATAGCCCCGAAACTCCATTTAAAATGTCGCTCGAAAACATTGAAGTTGAATATAAGTTTGTTAACAATAACATGGGTATGGCTGGTAAATATCGGATTGTTGAGTTTTACGGCTATGGCTGGGATGATAAAAATAATTATCACACAAAGTTCGATAACCCTACCTGGGAGAATGTCGTTCCGGACAGCTCCAAGGAGGTCAACATGATGAAGCTTATTAAGTTTGATTTGGAACGAAAAAACAATCCAAATCTTATCTAGAATGGTACACATCCGGATGGACCGTGAAGGAAATGTTCGTTAAGAATTACCGCGATACAGCACGTCAATCAGCGAAATGAGGTGCGCGATGTTTAAAAAATTAACGAAATTCAACCTGCAAAGAACTACACGTCAGGCTTACGGTTTTTACATCTCTTATGTATTCTTAGGAGTTCTGCTTGCCACGCTGGTGGGTATGATATTTGCAAAAAATACTAATTTTGCCGTCAACGCCATAACTATTGTCGTGGTGATTTACGCCACTACAATTTATGCCTTAATTGTGTTTCAAAAAAAACTGCTTTCATTCCAAAAAATAACCGTGTCCGTCATTTATATTCTATTCGGTGCACTTACCGCTTATCTCACCTATTCCGGCGGCTTAATTTTTAGTTTTGTCATCGTTTCCTATTTTTCAACGTTAGAAGATAAAAGTGATACGTCGATCGAAAACAAAACCCACGCCCGCAGTGAATAGCGGCGTGGGTTTTTATATTACCATTGGAACACTTGATGCTTTTGTTGTGTTTTTTCAAAGCAAGAATGCAACCCCAATATATTGATTAGATAACCGATGCTTTATTATTCTATACCTTAACAGCGACATTGTCAATTTTTCAGACGGCAACTTGGCATCCCTTTGCCTGCTTATCCGTCGCAATGGGACCGAAAAAATAAACTATTCCTGCACAAATCCATCGCAATCGCGTTCTATGGGCAGGAAATAGCCAATAAACGGCGAACAAAAAATGAATACTATTAACGAAGGAGTCACTACAATGACCACAAACTCGCCTATCTCCACGAATTTTATCCAAGCAATCATCAACGAAGATTACAAATCGAACAAATACGGCGGCCGCGTCCATACCCGTTTCCCCCCGGAACCAAACGGCTACCTCCATATCGGCCATGCCAAATCCATTTGCCTGAATTTTGGTATCGCCAAAGAGAATCAGGGCGTCTGTAATTTGCGGTTTGACGACACAAACCCCGCGAAAGAAGAAGTCGAATATGTCGACTCGATCCAAGCCGATGTCCGTTGGCTTGGCTTCAGCTGGGGCGACCGCCTCTTTTACGCGTCCGACTATTTTGACCGGTTTTATGAATATGCCCTTCAACTCATCCGGGCCGGCAAAGCCTATGTCTGCGATTTAACCCCGCAGCAAATGAGGGAATACCGCGGCACTTTGACAGAGCCCGGCAAAGACAGTCCTTACCGGAACCGTTCCATCGAAGAAAATCTTGATTTATTCGAACGGATGAAAAACGGCGAATTTCCGGATGGCTCGCGCATATTGCGGGCAAAAATTGATATGGCGTCGCCAAACATGACCTTGCGCGACCCTGCACTGTACCGGATTCTCCGGGCCCACCATCAACGCACCGGCGATAAATGGTGCATTTACCCGATGTACGATTACGCTCACCCGATTTCCGATTCCATTGAAGGCATCACCCACTCCATCTGTACATTGGAATTTGAAGAACACCGGCCGCTTTACGACTGGTTGCTAAATGCGTTAGAGATTTATCATCCGCAGCAAATTGAATTTGCCCGCCTGAACCTGACCAATACCGTAATGAGCAAACGCAAGCTGCGGGAACTGGTCGAACAGGGATTTGTCAGCGGTTGGGATGACCCGCGTATGCCGACCATCTCCGGCTTGCGCCGCCGCGGCTATACACCGGAATCAATCCGCGATTTTTGTGAACGGATCGGCGTCGCCAAGAGCAACAGCACCGTAGACGTCGGCCTGCTGGAGCATTGCATCCGGGAGGATTTGAACAGCCGGGCGCCACGGGCCATGGCAGTGTTAAACCCACTGAAGATCATCATCGACAATTACCCTGCCGGGCAGGTTGAAGAACTGACCGCGGAAAACAATCCGGAGCAACCGGAAATGGGAACCCGTACGATCCCTTTTGCCCGCGAACTGTTCATTGAACAAGATGATTTTGCCGAAAATCCGCCGAAAAAATTCTTCCGTTTGGCGCCTGGCCAGGAAGTCCGTTTGAAGCATGCCTATATCATCAAATGCGAATCGGTCGTCAAAGACGAACAAAGCGGCGAAATCCTGGAAATCCACTGCACGTATGACGAAGGATCGAAAACCGGCGGCCCCACCAGTGCCCGCAAAATCAAAGGTACTTTGCACTGGGTTTCGGCCCACCATGCGATTCCGGCTGAAGTTCGCCTGTATGACTACTTGTTAAAAACCGAGAATCAACCGGAAGATGAGGAAATCGAAGACACCGGCGACTTTAAAAATGATTTTAACCCGGATTCGCTGCAGCGCATAACCACCTGCATGCTAGAACCCAGCTTGGAGCATGCAGCCCCGGGCAGCCGGTATCAATTTTTACGGCTTGGTTATTTCTGCGCCGATATCGCCGATTCGAAAGAAGGATCCCTTGTTTTCAACCGGGTCGTCGGCTTACGCGACTCCTGGGCGAAAGCGCAAAAAGGGTAATCCGCCTAACATGAATACCGTTCCTGACGTTATCCAGCCCGGACTCACTATTTTGTTTATTGGCTTTAATCCCAGTCTTGTATCCGCAGAGAAGGGCCATCATTTCGCCGGCCCTTCCAACCGATTTTGGGGATTACTGTTTGATGCCGGCCTTACCGATCGCAAATACCGGGCGGAGGAAGATCAATCATTGTTAAAATTGGGCTATGGGATTACCAATATCGTTGCCCGCCCGACCAAAGCGGCGGCGGAAATTACCCGTTCCGAATATGAGCAGGGCCGCATTGCGCTGCAAAAAAAATTGGCGGCTTACCGACCAAAAATCGCTTGTTATGTAGGCATTGGCGTTTACCGCCAATTTGCCCGCACCGCATCAGTTGCTTGCGGGTTGCAACCTTCCAGCGTCGTCGAAGGGATTGTCGATTTTGTCATATCCTCCTCCAGCGGTCTAAACCGCATCCCGCTGGCCCAGCAGCGCTTCTGGTTCAACGAATTAAAAGAATTAGCGAAAACCACGGCCGTGCTAAAAAAATAGTAACAGCCTTTTTTCAAAGAAGGGTTTATGCAACATCCGTCGAATAATTATGGTTGCGATAGATATCTGAAGGTATCTGCTGTTCCCGGTTGGGTTTTCATTATTTGAGATTGCAAATGAAATGGCTACGAAAGTCATATCCTAAATGAATTAGGATGCTTCGTAGCCTTTATTTTGTTTATGTAGGAGTGATATACTATGCATATGGCCGATGCTTTATTATCGCCTGCCGTTGGCGGCGCCATGTGGACAGTCTCGGCCGGCTTGGCCGCGTATTCCGCTAAAAAAGTGCAAAAAAAACTGGATGAAAAGAAAGTCCCGCTGATGGGAGTGTTGGGCGCTTTCATCTTTGCAGCGCAAATGATCAATTTTTCGATTCCGGCAACCGGTTCGAGCGGACATCTCGGCGGGGGAATGATCCTGGCGATCCTGCTCGGCCCTTGGGCGGCTTTTTTAACCATCGCTTCGGTCTTAACCGTCCAGGCTCTGTTTTTTGCCGACGGCGGTCTCCTGGCTCTTGGCTGCAACATTTTTAATCTTGGCTTTTTCCCTTGTTTCATAGCGTACCCTTTGATCTATCGGCAAATCATCGGCCCAGACCCATCACGGCGCCGGATGTTTTTGGCCATAACGGCGGCTTCCGTGATCGGCCTTCAGCTCGGTGCGTTCGGCGTCGTTCTGGAAACCTTTTTCTCCGGCCTGTCTGAATTGCCGTTTACTGCCTTCTTGTTATTGATGCAGCCGATCCACTTGGCCATCGGGTTGGTGGAAGGCTTGGTTACAACCGCCGTGATCCTCTTTGTCTGGCGGGAACGCCCGGAAATTCTCCGTACCCAACCGCTAGGCAAGCTGGCCATGAAGCCGCTTCTGGTAAGTTTGCTGGCGATAACCCTGGTTACCGCCGGTGGATTATCCTGGTTTGCTTCCAGCGACCCGGACGGCTTGGAATGGTCAATCGCGGCCATTACCGGACAGAATGAGTTGAAAGGGCAAAGCGGTCTGCACGACTTTTTTGCTGACCTTCAGAAGAAGACCGCTGTTTTCCCTGATTATACACTGGCAAAAGCGGACTCAAGCACAGAAGAGGAAGCTGCCGGTAAAAAATCAGCCGCGATGCCGGGAATCGATACCGGCACCTCAGCCGCCGGCATTGCAGGCTCCATCGTAACACTATTACTGGCCGGTCTTATTGGGAAAGGGCTGCAAGCCACATTATCGACCAAACACTAACTTAGGAGTTCCTATGTTTAATTTTGAATCTCGCTGGCTGGAGCTTCGCCGTCTGGATGAACTGGCCGCCGGCGATACGAAAATCCACCGACTCAATCCCTGCATAAAAATCATGACAACCGCGATTTTTTTGATCGTGGTTGCTTCTTTTTCAAAATATGAGGTTAGCAGCTTATTGCCCTTGCTGTTCTATCCAGTCGTTTTGATGAACCTGGCTGCCGTTCCGTTTTCGATTATTGCCAAGCGGGTCTTGATCGCTTTGCCGTTTGTAGTATTTATCGGCATTTTTAATCCGTTACTGGATCACACGCCCAGCCTATACCTTGGTCCTCTGCTAGTGACCAACGGCTGGATCTCGTTTATCTCGATTCTTCTGCGGTTTATACTGGCGATCACAGCCGCGCTTATCTTGGTGGCGACTACCGGCATGGATGCAATCTGTTCCGCGCTGTTAAAAATGCATGTGCCGCGGGTCTTTGTCATCCAACTGATGTTTCTGTACCGCTACCTGTATGTGTTACTGGAAGAATTATTCCGCACCTTGACAGCCTATTCTCTCCGCTCTTTGCGTGGAAACGGACTTCGCTACCAGGTTTGGGGCTCATTGCTGGGCCAACTTCTGTTCCGGACAATGGACCGGGCGCAAAAAATCTACCAGGCGATGCTTTGCCGGGGCTTTGACGGCGAAATCCGCCTGCTTCGCTACCATCGCCTGACCAAAAAAGATATGGCTTATCTATTAGGCTGGTCCGTATTTTTTCTAACGGCCCGCATGGTTAATATTCCGCAGTGGCTTGGCGCCCTGCTTCTCGGGAGGCACTAGTGAGTCACCATATTATTGAAATCAAAGATCTCGCATACACTTATCCGGACCAAACAAAAGCCTTAGACGGCTTGTCAGTCCGGATCACGCACGGCGAATCCGTTGCCATCGTCGGAGCAAACGGCGCAGGAAAATCAACCTTATTGTCCCATCTGATCGGCGTCCTGATCCCTTCGTCCGGAACCGTCCGGATCGGCGATTATCCATTGAACAAAGAAACGCTGGCCCATATTCGCCGCAGTGTCGGCATGGTGTTTCAAAATCCGGATGATCAGCTATTCATGCCTACCGTGTTTGACGATGTCGCCTTTGGGCCGCTCAACATGGGGCTGCCGCCGGAAGAAACGGAAGAACGGGTCTTAGCGGCGTTGGCCACCGTTGGCGCCGCTCACTTAAAAGACCGTCCGCCTTATAAATTATCCGGCGGCCAGAAACGTTCCGTCGCCATCGCCTCCGTTCTCTCCATGCAGCCGGATATCTTGGTCATGGACGAACCCAGCGACGGCTTGGATCCTTACTGTCGCCGGCAATTAATTAACCTACTAAAGACCTTCCAGCATACAAAAATCATTGCCACGCATGATTTGGATCTGGTAGTCGACCTGTGTGAACGGACCGTCGTTTTAGCGGATGGTAAGATTATTGCCGACGGACCAACCTTGCAAATTTTTACCGACGATGCCTTGCTGCAAACAAGCCACTTGGAAAAGCCGTTACGTATGCAAGGATGTCCAATCTGCAATCCAAACCCAAGCTGAAACAACAGCTGCAACTTGTCGCCAAACAGAATTGACGCTATTTTAGAAAACCCGGATCCCACCCAGCTTTCATAGGAGTGGTACACCCGGTTCATTATACTTTGATCCATCAGAAATTTTTGATGAACAAAAATAAGGGGGATGGCGAAAATGATGAAGCAGTACAAGAAAATCGGGGTGCTTACCGGTGGTGGGGATTGCCCGGGATTAAATGCAGTTATACGTGCGGTAGTCAAAACGGCAATGGCCAACAATATAGAGGTTATCGGCATACACAACGGCTATAACGGGCTGGTCAACAATGAAATGATCACCATGCGGGATCATCATGTAGCGGGAATTTTGGACCGGGGCGGTACTATACTGGGAACGACCAATCGTGATAACCCATTCCATTTTTGCGTGACCGAAAACGGCCAAAAACAGTTTGTCGATAAATCACTCCAGGCCATGAAAAATCTCAAGGACCGTGAAATAGAAGCACTGGTGGTTATCGGCGGCGATGGCACGATAAAGGTTGCCAACGATTTGATACCGCTGGGCGCGACAGTTGTGGCGGTGCCTAAAACCATCGATAACGATATTCCCGGCACGGAACGAACTTTTGGGTTTGATACCGCTGTGCATGTAGCCACCGAGGCCCTTGACCGCCTTCGCACAACCGCAGAATCCCATCACCGGGTAATGATCCTGGAAGTCATGGGCCGTTATGCAGGTTGGATTGCTTTGCACTGCGGCATTGCCGGCGGCGCAGACGGGATTTTGATTCCCGAAATTCCTTATCAATTGGATGCGGTTGTCAATAAAATCAAAAAACGGATCCGCCAAGGAAAACAGTTCAGTCTTCTGGTCGTGGCGGAAGGAGCGAAACCGGTAGGCGGCGAAGTTACAGTCGCCCGCATTGTGGAAAATAGCTTTGAAAAAATTCGTCTGGGCGGCATCGGCGAAAAAATAGCCCGGCAAATCGAAGACATCACCGGGATTGAATCACGCTGCACCATTCTGGGCCATGTGCAACGCGGCGGCACCCCTACCTCTTACGACCGCGTGCTTGCAACCCGCTACGGTGTTGCGGCAGTAAACGCATTGATTAACGGTTGCACGGCCGATATGGTGGCGTTGCAGAGAAACGAAATTATTACTGTGCCGATTGACGTAGTCGCTAATAAGCCCAGCAATATTGCACTGGATAATAAATTATTGCAGGCCGCCGCCCTGACCGGCGTTTGTTTGGGGCAATAACGAAAAAAGACGGGACAGCTATTCATTCGCTGGACCGTCTTTTCTCATTGGTTATTCCTATTCGTCCCGTACTACTTCTGAAAAGTAAATGACGCTGACAAGATCGTCAGGAGTAATCTTATGCATATACAGTTTTTCAAAAAACTCAATCAGTTTTTCTGCGGAAGTAATTTCCGGATTTTGGTGAATCAAATCTTCCGCCGTCAATTGCGAAAATTTCTTGACGTATACCTTATCAATGAACGCCGTATATAATTTCTTTTTCTGCGCTAATTTTTTCCCAAAAGTAATCCAGACAACGGAGTTCTCCGGATATTCGTTTCTCACATCGCCTAAGCGGATTGTAACATTTTTAATACGGGCGCGTAGCAATTCTTCATGATACGGTGATACAAAATTAAGTGCAAACATACTATTCCTCCTCCTGGAATTTAGTGTTCTTTCCCTGTATCTTTGGCCGGCCATACAGCCGGCTGCAAGGATAGAATAACAACAACGACTGGTACCTGGTTTAATGTTCACTCAACAATGTTTGTATAATATCGGCCCTGCTGATAATACCGACGACCTGATCCCCCTTGACGACCGGAATGCGTTTGATATCATGCTGGATCATCAAGCTGGCAATTTTTTCAATGGTCTCTTCTTCCGAAACGACAATAGTTTTGGCGGTCATAATCTCAGAGGCTGTTCCTGCCATAAGCTTTTTAAAATCTTCATTGTAGCGTTCTATCCCGCGATAATAGATAATCGCACCGAGAATATTAATATACTCAGGAATGCGTGGGTTATTTTCCTTGTACAGAAGGTCTCCTTCGGTAACGATACCAAC
>CAYUNV010000018.1:0-9546 GCA_964446265.1 uncultured Negativicutes bacterium
CTGGGTCCTTGTTCTTCCTTATTCTTTGCCTAAAACAACGATCATTTGCTTCTTGTCAGTAACTTCTTTAGTCAAATCTTCCAAGCTGCCGTATTTCAGGCACCGTGCCTGGCAATGCTGAACGCAAGTCGGTGTTTTGCCTTTAGCGACCCGCGTCTCGCAAAGGTTGCACCAATCAGTGAACTGCGGAATGAAGTCATATTGATATTTCTTTTCCCCAATATGCAAAGGACCGAGTTTCGTAATTGTGATACCATATTTTGTTTCGTCATAACCCAATTCTTGCTGGCACGCTAAAACGCACGCTTCGCATCCTGTGCAAAAGTTGCTATCTATTAATATCCCTGTATAAGCCATGTTTTCTCCCTCCTATGCCTTGTAAATCTTACAAATCATTGCTTTATAATTGGAACCAAACCCGGAAACACCGGCATCCATAGGAACAAGGTTATTGCAGTTTGATTCAAAAACGCCAAACAGGTCTTCCGCCTTACGTTCCGGGAACCACCAGCCATGCTCTGCCTGGATAACAGTCGGATCATAGGTATCGTTGAACGCGGCCTTGTATTTGCATTTCCCGTGCTCGTTTTCGATCCAGATCCAGTCGCCTTCATTAACATCATACTTCGCAGCAGTCTCCGGATGGATGTATACCAGCGGATCCGGATGCAGGGCCCGAAGTTTCTTGATTTGTCGTTGTTCCGAATGGAAGAAATGCGGTACGCGTGCTCCCGTTGTAAGGATCAGCGGATATTCTTCCGTTTTTTCCGGCATGGAAAGCGGTGTCATCGAAGGCTCAATATAGCTTGGCAGCGGATCGAGTCCCATCATCTCGAAAATGGTTGAATATACTTCTGCTTTACCCGTAGGGGTTTCAAAGCCCGGTTGGCCGTCTCGACGCAAACCGCCAGTTTCATATTTGCGGTATGCGAACTTCGGATATTTCCAGGTTGATTTCTTCAGTTCATCCCAGGTAAAGCCGCCATTTTGCAGTGCATAGTCGTTCATTTCTTCGAGATTAGACCACGGCCAGCCTTTTGGTCCAATGCGTTTGCCCAGCTCAAGGAAGATTTGGTTATCGGACTTCGTCTCGCCGACCGGCTCGATCGCCTGGACAATAGCGCCAATGTAATACGGATTCAGTCCGCTGAAACCGATCCTCTCCGTATAAGTGGCAGCCGGAAGAATTACGTCAGCCAACGCCATAGCAGTCGGCGTCATGAATAGATCGTTACACACGATAAACTCAAGGTTTTTGTACCATTCCAGTTGTTTTTTCGCCTGTGCGCCCATGGTTGCGAGGAAGTTGTTCGTTACCAGATAAATAGCGCGCGGCAAATACGGTTCCCCTGTTTCAAACGCCCGGAAAGTCGACTGAGAACTCAAGTTTTTAAAGCCAACATTGAAAAGCGGATACTCATCCGTACCTAAGCGGGTAGCCTTTTGCTCATCAGTGAGAAGTTCATCGTAACCCCAACAGCCAGTCCAGTTGCTCTCAGCAATACCCCAGCACGGATGTCCGATGACATTACTGCCCGGGATATCGAGGTTGCCGGTGATGGTCCAGAGGCAAGTGGCCGCATGGGCCGCTTGTTGGCCGCCGGTCTGTTGGTCAAAGGCAACGCCCCATTGAATAGTCGCCGGTTTTGCTTTGGCATACAGCCGCGCAACACGGATGATATCCTCCTTGGGAACCCAACAAGCTTTCGCCAGTTCATCCAAATCGTACTCTTTACAGCGCTCGATGACTTCATCAAGACCATGAACCCACTTATCGCAGAATTCTTTGTCATACAGTTTTTCTTCACAAACAACCTTGAGCAGAGCCATTGCCAAAGCGCCATCACTACCCGGGCGAACGCGCAGCCAATTTTCACCGGCCCGGGCAGCAATCCAGGTCAATTGCGGATCAATAACAATCACTTTCGTACCACGCTGCATAAGGTCCGTCACCCAGTGGCCATAGAATCCATCTGCGTTGGAATAGAACGGATTATGGCCCCAGACAATCATGACTTCAGGAACTACATACTCAGGATCATCGTACCGCAACGGCAAAAATTGTGAACAGTCGGCAACCGTAGCATCGCCCAGCATACAAGCCATCGAAGCGATACGCGGCAAATAGCACGAATTACCGGCAAAATAAGGCACGCCTTCATTCGGGCTGCCAATGCAGTAGGCCAGACGCGTTACCTGGTGAATATCACGCCCGGTTCCTTGGCCGAATAAAATCGTGTGCGGACCATATTTTTCAGAGATTTCTTTGAAGTTTTTCTCGATAATATCATAGGCTTCTTCCCAGGTGCAGCGTTCGAATTTGTCTTTGCCACGGTCTGCACGCGCGCGTTTCATTGGGTACTGTAGGCGGTCTTTGTGATAGACATAATCAGGGATGCAGAGGCAGCGGCTGCAAAGTCTTCCCTGGTTGTACGGATTTTCCGGATCTCCTTCTACCTTGATAAGCTTTCCATCTTTTACATACATAAGGACACCGCAGTTATTGTGGCATCCTGGCGCAGTCCTCGCGTTCCCACGAATTACTGTGCAACCATCCTCTTCCCAAGTCCACAGATGCTCAGTTTCTTTAACATTAACCATATCTGCTTTACTCATACATACTCCTTTCATTGATCCCATTTCTTTTTTTAATTGTTATTAGTGACTGTATTGTCCGCCACTATGTTTACAGAAATTAAACGCGCGACACCCCTCCCCATAAAAATCCACCACTTAGTACAGCCCATAGTAAGTGCAAAAGTTATGCCAAAATAATTGCCAACGAAAAAGTGGCTTAAAACCTCATTATTTCGCTTATTACTTTAAAATTAAAACCCCTTATCATAGCCAATTTGAATTTTTTATTTTCAGTTTGGTTATGACAACCACCAATCTTCGGCAAATAATGCGGGCTTTTTACGTTAAGAGCTTTACTATTTGCCAGTAATAAAAAAACCTTTGCAGTCGGTCTATTTTCCGACTGCAAAGGTTTTTTTATGTTGTCAATGCTACTGTTTTGGCAACCCATTTAGATAATAACCGTTAGCCACACAATCCCAAGCACCGTAGTGATTATCGTTAATGGGAGACCAACTTTTATATACTCTCTGGCCGCCATCACTACGCCCTTGCGTTTCGCAATCTCAACGACAATAAGATTGGCAATGGATCCGGTTATCGTAAGGTTTCCCGCCAGCGTTGAAAACAAAGCCAACGCCTTCCACCAGGAATCTGCATCTGCTGCCGGGACAAAGAACTTCAATAGCAACACGGCAGGAACATTGCTTACAATGTTGGATAAAACAAGGGTTAGGAAGGCAAAGAATCCGATGGTATTGATTTGATTTTGAGGCAGAAAATCCATCACATAAGTCATTAACCCGCTCTTCTCTACCCCGCCGACAATGACAAAAAGCCCCGTAAACATCACAAGCAGGTTAAAGTCAACGCTAGTATAAACCTTATTCGGATTTACGCGCCTGGTAATCAGAAGGAACGCCGCACCCAAGCTAGCGGCCAGAACCAACTCACAGCCTAACATATAGGCTGATAAAACACAACATAAAACCAGCAAGGATTTGCGGATCAAATACGGATGGAATAAACTTTCCTCACTGGCAAAGACACGATCGATATATCCTCCGAGGTCATCCCTGTACACAAACAAAATGATACAATAATTTGCCGCCAACCCTAAAACAGCAATCGGAACGGCAGTCAAAGAATAGGAAGCAAAGGAAAGGCCTGATAGGCTGGCGATCAGTATGTTTTGCGGATTTCCCAGCAAGGTAGCCGCGCTCCCGATATTCGATGCAGTGGCCAGCCCCAGAAGATGCGGAAGAGGATTACATTGACCTTTGCGGCAAATCATGAGCACAACCGGCGTAAAAAGAAGGCATACTATATCATTAATGGCAATTGCCGACATCGCGCCGCTCGACACGATTACGGCTAAAAGTAATCCTTTCTTGGTCGATACTTTTTGTAAAACAACATTGCCAAGCAGTTCAAAAAAACCGGCCAACTTCAAATTGGCTACGATAATCATCATGGAAAACAATATAACAATGGTTTTGAAATCAACAAACTTAACCGCATCATCAAACGACAGAATCCCAAAAGAAATTAGGGCGATTGCCCCAATAATCGAAGCGCCTGCCCGGTCAATACGAAAAACAGGGCTCTTCCCCAGGGTGAAAATAACAAGTACACCGCAAAGGATCAGCCCTGCAAGCAATTTGTCCCACGTATCATGCAAAATATCACCTACTATTATCAAATGCGATTAAAATCCATCACGCAATCTCAATCCTCCTGATTTCTGCAGCTGTTAAGCCTGTGCCATTCCCAGGGACAGACGAGATACCCGATAGTCTATTCTTCCATGTTTAACAACTCTTTGATCCCGCTGATCGCTCGGTCACAGCCGTCCACGCTGCCAAAACCGTACCTGGCAAAAATGAACGAAACACCGGCTATTTGCGTAGCCTCATAGTCTCCCTGCGTGTCACCCACGTATACAGCATCAGTTATTTTGTTTCTTTGTATGAGCAGAGCAATGTTTTCCCCTTTTGATTTCCCGTTTTTTCCGAAGCATTCCCAGTCTGCAATATACGGCTCAAGCTTCGACTTTTTCAGGAACAGCTCAATATAGCCTGACTGGCAATTGCTCACAATGAATAGGCGATGCTTTTCCGACAGCTGTTTTATGGTTTCCGCCACATCCGGATACAAGAGATTGTCAGGACATTCTTCCAACGCCTCATGTTCATAGGCGCAGCACTTTTCCAGAAGCAATTTCTTCGCATCTTCATCGGCATCATGGAATAAATTATCGGCGATAATATTCATTGGCTTGCCAAATTCCTGTTTTAACACATCCGCGTTCACCAGTGCTGCCGTTTGCCCGACTTCCGCAATCGCAATATTCCAGGCTTGCGCTACCACTTCCGTGGTGTTCCACAACGTTCCATCCACGTCAAAAATAATGTTTTTGGGCAAGAGTAAAAGCCTCCTAAGTAAAAAATGGGGTCTACCATGGTAAATGAGACCCCATAAGCACCGGTCAATCAAATCAGTATCGACATCTTCTAAGGCAACCGTTCAACCTGCACCACCGTAAGAGTGCCATTGTCTACCGAAAAGCGAACATCAAAGCCGGCGAACGGAACTCCAAAAATCCGGGTGGGATCCTGAACGTAAGCCGGGCGGGGATCCTGCTCCAGAACGTTGTATAAGCCTTGGCGTAAAGCTTCCGGAATAAGGTCAAGCCATTCTGGCGGAAAAACGACCTGCAGCTTATAATCCGTAAAAGGAGCAGCAAAGCCGGATACCGCATCGGGATGGCTATCCGTATATGGAAGATACGGTTTAATATCAAAAATTGGCGTTTGATCAATCATATCGGCCCCCGATACATGCAGAACCGGCCCCCAATGCGGATGCATCTCAATACGTTCCAGTTTAACGGAAGAAAGCCCCAGATGGTTTGGCCGGAAAGGCGAACGCGTAGCAAATACGCCCATCCGGGCATTGCCGCCCAAACGCGGCGGGCGGACGGTAAGCGAAGTTTTTCTGCCTGCCGCTTCGGAAAACTGCCAAATCAGCCAGATGTGAGAAAATCCTTCCAATCCCCTAATCGCACTGGGGTCACGATAGGGCGGTTCAAAAACAATCATCGCCGCTAGCGGCACTATCCCACTTTGCCGGGGAACGCCGAATTTTGTAGGGAATTCGGTGCGGATTCGCGCGATATTCGTAATTTTTGCTGATATGCTTGATCTTTTCATAACGCATCTTTCCTTGTTTTGGGAAATATTTGCTGTTTTATTCGCTATCGAATTTATTTCTTCCCATTTAAATTCTTTTGCAACGTTTCGGTGGCAGCCTGAACAGCCTTCTTTGTTTTTCCACCAACGATGATATGGTATTGTGGTTTCCACCAAGAACCGCCGGTCCTATCAAAAATAATATTCGTTTGGGGATGCGCTTCTGCTGTTTTTTTCACACTTCTGGAGATATGGGCTTTAAATATAAAAACTACAGCTAACGATAGTGCGCTGCGGATAGGATTCTGGACACGGTATATTTTGTTGTCCCCTTTAATTAACGGTTTCTCATCCACTTGAATTTGCTTCTCTTGTTTATATTGATACTGCATACTTGTCATCCCCCTTATTTATTATCTTAATTTTATCAGGCCTTATCCAAAATGCAAGTCTCTGCTCCACGAAGCACAGGGACGTTCTTTTCACGAAGCACAGGGACGTTCTTTTTGCTTCTTTGCCTTTGCTTACACCTTAAAAATAATACTTTGATGAAGCCCGGTCACTCTTGCAATTTGCCGCTGGTTACTCCTTGCAGTCCTTGGCAAAAGACGTTAACCAGCACTCCACTACCCACTGTATATTAATTTGATTAATTGCCTGAATGCAAGTATTTTTTAATTGCTTCCACATGCTTCTCGCGCATCCATTCGCCGATTTCTTTACCCTGTAAAGTCTCAGGGACAACCACTCCCGGTGGCAAAGCCATTAAAGCTTTGATTGGTCCCAGTTGAGGGATATTTAATCCCGCTGCTTTGGTGACGATGTCGAACTCCTCTATCGTAAGAGAACCACGCCGCAATTTATTAATGGTATCGACAATCTTATCCGCAGTGGGTTTTTCTAAAAATGCGATTGTGTGGTTAACGGTAACGGCCGCATCCAGCCAGCCGCCCGGCAATCTCATTCTGTTATTCCATGTTCCTAAACTTTCTTTATCCAGCATTCCCCCTAGCGTCGCAAACCTTATCTTCGCACTTTGTGTAGCTTTCGCTGCTGAATCTAACCCGTCCATTACTCTTGCAAACTCTTCTGCAGACAAAGCCGCAATTTCTTTAAATGTAACCTGCAATAAATTCGTATCTTCCAGAATCTCGAAAAACCGTCCTGGTTCCTGTGCTTCTGACAAAACCACTGCCAATTCTGCAGCCATCCGCCCTGCAGACTCATGAGCCAATTCTTCCCGGGCAACAACCACCAGCGGAAGCGTATCGCGGTCTATAGAGAAGCCAAAGCGGGCGGCCTGCCCGGCAAGCCGCAAGGCACGTATTGGATCATCGGAAAACTGTTGTCCATTCGCTCTAAGTACCTTGGCTTTTATATCCTCCCTTCCATGGAAAGGATCGATAATTTCTCCCGTCAAAACATCTAAGGCCATAGAGTTTACCGTGGTATCACGTCGAAAAAGATCCTCTTCAATCGTGATCTTCGGTTTTGCTGATACTTTGAATTCTTTGCAGCCGTCTACTTTCCGCTCCGTTCTCGCAAAGGCGACTTCGCGCTTGATACCATCGATCACCAAGTGAAAAACGGGAACAGACTTGTTACAATCTTCAGCCTCGGGAAACAATATTTTAAAATTTTTCTTAACCATACCAACAATACTAAATTCAACATCCTTCACTGTTCTGCCCATGAAAGCATCACGGACACAACCACCGACTCTATAAACACGTCCACCGTTTTTGGCAATAATTTCGGCAAATTCCATCTCCGTTAATGCACTAATACTCATACTATAATCTTTTCCCCTCTGCTGTTCCGCTCACCCGACTTTCCCGAGCAGTTATCCTAGACCTTCTAACTTGTATCATAACAGTTCTACTCCCTAATTGGTATATCATATTCCATTTCAACTGAAAGGCCGGGTGTTGCTTTAATAGATTGCACCTGCTATCATATGATTTGTATTTTAATACAAATCATATGATAAAAGTGAGGGAAGCGAATGGGCTTAGATCACACATTGGAGGAAAACGCGCCCAAACATCAGCGGCGTATTCGCTATAAAGGCACTCACCCTAAGAATTTCAAAGAAAAATACAAGGAACTACAACCAGAGCAATACACGAAGGATGTAGCAAAGATTATTCAGAAGGGCAATACGCCTGCCGGGATGCATATTTCAATTTGCGTTAAAGAAATATTGGAATTCCTCCAAATTACACCCGGACAAATCGGATTGGATGCAACACTAGGTTATGGCGGCCATACTTTAGAAATGCTTAAATGTTTACATTCAAAAGGACGCTTGTATGCAATTGATGTAGATCCTCTCGAATTACCGCGCACCAAAGATCGTTTAGAGCGTTTGGGTTATGGCCCCGAAATTTTAACGATCCAGCAAATGAACTTTTCCAAAATAGATCAAATCGCTGCCGAAGCAGGGCCCTTTAACTTTGTATTGGCCGATTTGGGTGTTTCTTCTATGCAAATAGACAATCCGGAAAGAGGTTTTTCGTTTAAATATGAAGGGCCATTAGACTTAAGACTGAATCCTCAAATGGGTGGCTCTGCAGCGAGTCGTTTGAAAAAAATGACACTCGATGAATTACAAGATATATTAATAGAAAATGCTGACGAACCGCATGCCGAAGCAATCGCTCGCGCCATTATTTCCCATGTAAAAAAAGGAATGAATATATCGACAACAACTGAGCTGCAAAACATCATCACCGATGCTCTGAAATTTGTCCCCAAGGTCAATAAAGAGGAAATCAAAAAATCTTGCCAACGAACCTTTCAAGCGTTGCGAATTGAGGTCAATCAAGAGTTTAAAGTGTTGGACGAATTTTTAGAAAAACTTCCTGATGCCCTTGCTTCTGGTGGACGCGTGGCCATACTTTCCTTTCATTCCGGCGAAGATCGCCGTGTTAAAAAATCGTTTAAATCCTTTTTTCGCGAGGGCGTTTATCGTGAAATAGCACCCGATCCTATCCGGGCATCCTCAGAAGAATGTCATTGCAATAGTCGTGCCCGTTCTGCCAAATTGCGCTGGGCAATCAAAACATAAGGTCCCAAAATTTTACGGAACTCACTTATTTAAACTACCAGTAAATAGGAAGCCATGCCGAATCCAAATTTCGACATGGCTTCCTATTTATTTTTCGCTGCTATCGTGGTTTTCACGGAACACGGGTAACGGAGCATGAGGACGTTCTTTTTGCTTCTTTTTTGCTCACTTTATAAATTTTACTTTATTTTTATTATAGTTTTTTGCAGCAGGAAGCAAAAAGAACGTCCCTATGCTTCTAATGAAAAACCGGCACTTGGCCGGTTTTTTAATTATCTTTAATCTAAGGGATCAGAAGCAAAAGCGCCCTTTTTGTCATAGCGGTTGTAATGAATGTCGTCACTTACAAGATAGTCATATATTTTCTTTACAATAGGTATCCCATTGCGTTCATATTCCTGCGCTTTATTTTCAGAGGTTTCTCCCGGAACCAATACGCTGTCAAAGCCTACTGCCGGTCGCAGCCCATGAATCTCGTCCACCATCTTGCGAATATTGCTTTTGAATGTCTCTAAGGAACCAAAGTATTCCGGATTGATCACCAGATGGATCTGTCCCAGGTCACGTCCGGCGGAAAGATCGGCATACATAGAACTTACATGTTGACCGAAAGGAACGCCAAGGAGCGAACCGCACAAAATATCCACCATCATCATCAGCCCATAGCCCTTCGGCCCCGCAATGGCTACCAGTCCACCGACGGCAAAA
>CAYUNV010000018.1:9556-14747 GCA_964446265.1 uncultured Negativicutes bacterium
CCGATCTACTGCCCAGGTATCAGGGATAGCCTTATTCCTCGATCTGGCATCCAATAATTTCCCCCAGGCACCTACGGTAGACGCCATATCAAAGATAATTGGCGGACGGCCCTCACAGGGCGCACCAAAGCCAATGGGGTTAGTCCCAAAATACGGGTCAGCCGAGCCATAAGGTACCACCATTGGGTCGGACTGGCACATTGACATTCCAATCATATTCTCGTCAGTAGCCATTCTAAGGAAATAGGAAAGGGTTCCGCAATGCCCCAGTTGACGCATCCCGACGAAGCCTATGCCGCTTTCTTTCGCCATCTTTATTGCTTCGATCATTCCGTTTTTTGCCACGACCATGCCTACAGCATTGTCACCTTCATAGATACCCGTACAGGGGCCTGTCTTTCTAAAAGAAAATTTAGGATTGGCATTGCTGCCGCCTTTGGCGATCCGTTCCGAATAGTATTCCACCCGCATTGCGCCATGGGAGTGCACTCCCCGGCTATCCGCATAGGTTAAGTGATTGGCAACTTCCTGGGCATGATCTTCTTTCAAGCCGGCTTTCATCACCTTGTTCTTAATCAACTGATGCAATTCCTCTTTGTTTACCAGCACCGAATCTTGACTGTTCATACTAACAAACGCTCCTTTTATTGTCCTTCTATCAAACTTTTTCGAATATTGTATCTTTATCTTTTATTTTACGGTGCTTCGCCATTTTTTTCATCATCCATACCGGATAAATCATTCACTTCCATTTGTCCGGTTTAGACAAAAAGCCTGCAGCTTATGAGAAATCCCATAAACTGCAGGCTTGTATTTCATTATCGACGTCTCAACAACTTCTTAATAAGAGGCGTCATCAATCCAAAAAGTAAAAGGAATAACCCTGCCGCCGAATAGGCCTGGCTGCCGGAATTGCCGGCAAAATACAAGACCGGAAAAGCCAGCACACTTAAGGCCGGTAACATCGTTATCGTCTTCATGCTCTCACCGCCTAAATCAAGAAAATTGCCAGTCCTGCCATCAGGCAGGCAAGCATTGCCACAAAAATAAATATCCGGATAATCTCGCCTTCCTCGCCAAGGATGCCCACCATCGTTGTGCCCAACAATACTTTGCTAGGCGCGATAATGCTGCCGATGGCCCCGCCTACCGTTTGCGCTGCTAAAATAGCAGCCGTATCAACCTTGAGGATGGCCGCTACTTGGTATTGAAAGCCACCGAACAAAATATTGGAAGACAAGTTGCTGCTTGTCATGAAGGTACCGATAAGACCGACAAACGGTGCCAGAACAGGATATAACGGTCCGGCAGCCGCCGCTCCGCCTTGGGCCAGCACCGCGGTCTGTCCCGTATCATCCATAATCTTCGCCATAGCCAGAAGACCAAGAACCGCAATGGCCGAAGGGATAGTTTGCAGAAACGAATTGTTCAGGATCCGCCGCCAACCGCCTTCGCTGATATAGCCTTTCTTGTAATACCAATAATAGCCGGCCGCAGCGGAAACCAGCAAAAAGGCGCCTGAATGGATAAAAGGCGCGAGCGGACTGTATTGGTTGTAAGAAGAAGTTCCGACCCCTAGAGCAGTCGTCTTGCCGACAAAAGACAGTGCGATTTTCCATTGGCCAAGATAATTCTTTACATCGCCTAGGAGAAGAACAACAAGAGCGACAACGGTAAGAAAAATATAGGGCAAGAAGGCTTGCAGCATACTCATTCCGGTCTCGCGGGGGGTGGTTTCCGTTTTTCTGGCCGGACCCGGATCTTCCGCCGGACGCTGATAGTACGGCAGCTTGCCGATGAGAAACACCAAGCCAAGCGCCAATGCCGTTACGATAAAATTACTCAGCATCGGGTTTGAGAGCGCTATCCACAATTGCCCACCGCCTTGCAGCAGTCCAAGGGCCAGCACAATAACTCCGTTACGCTTAACTCCCTTTAACCCGCCGGCTAAATAGGTGATGATAAAGCCCGCTCCGATATTGGCAATTCCCAACATACTTGCCGTCCATAAAACTGTGTTCCGCCATACAGCCGGGTCGCTAAGGTCAGCTTGCGCCATCAGGCCATCCCAGGCTAACCCCAAAGTACCAAAAGTATTGCCCCAAGCTTGTCCCAGCAACGTGATCAACACCGCCGTAAATGGCCTAACCCCCAGGCCGACCAGCAAGGGAGCGCCAACAGCGACCGGTACGCCAAATCCTGTAATTCCTTGTAAAAAGCCAACAAAGATCCAGCCCACCGCCAAAATTTGCAGCACCTTGTCCGGACTGAACTGTTCCATTCCATAGCGAATAGCGGCGAAACCGCCTGATTCACGAGAAACTTGGTAAATTGCCAACGCTGGGAAAACCACTATGATGATGGATATAGCGTTCCACATGCCTTTCGCCGCTGCTGTAGCAAGCATATCCCAGCCGGCGCCGAAAAAAAACGCACCGGTTACGATGGCGGTGAATAGACCGCAGGAGGCGGCTTCGTCCCCGCCCCAGCGAAATCCTACCAGCAGTATCAACAAAACCACAATCGGGGTTAGCGCAGCGCACCATCGCCAAATATCAAATTCCATAGTTCCACATCCTATCCCGATTTTTTGCGGTTATGCGGAAACATCACTGCTTCTCACAGTTAACGCTACCGCCGCCGAAGCCGCTGCCGCCGCAATCAGAAAAACAAAGGGCATCTCCTGTTTACGCTTCTTGTCTTTCATTTTCACGGTATACTTTAAGGGCAGCCTGTACAGCCCGACCGGCTTTGATATCGGCCCGATGCCAAAGCAGAACGGCTTCCAATGCGCCTAATACGTGCAAAATATTCTTCTGCCGGCAACTGTAACCCATGGTGCCTATCCGCCAGATCTTTCCTTTCAAAGGGCCAAAAGAGCTGGCAATTTCAATCTCAAAATCTCTCAGCAACATACTTCGAACGGCTTCGCCATCTATTCCTGCCGGTATCTTGATCGCCGTCACCACAGGCAATTTATTTTCGGCATCGCCATAGAGTTCAAGGCCCATAGCCTTTAACCCAGCGATAAGGGCTGCTTCGTGCAGCTTATGCCGGCTAAACCGTTGTTCAAGACCTTCCTCCAGCACGATCCTAAGCCCTTCCCTTAGGGCATACAGCATTGAAGTAGCTTCAGTATGGTGGTTCAATCTGACTGGGCTCCAATAATCCATCAATTGGCTAAGATCAAAATAATTCGTACGAATCATTCGGGAAAAGGTCTTATTTTGCATACTGGCATCGGCCAGCCCTCGTTCTACTTTCTTCCGCTCTAAGAGCAATGTTTCCACTCTGGAGTTAAAGGTGATTGGCGCCATTCCGGAAGGGACGGACAAACATTTTTGCGTACCGCCGATCGCCGCGTCAATTTTCCATTCATCCACTTTTACCGGTGTGCCGCCAATGGTCGCAACGACATCCACCACAAAGAGAATATCTAACTCTCTGCAGGCTTCACCGATTTCCTTAAGTGGCTGCATACAACCCGATGAAGTCTCGCCATGAACCATCGCAACGATTTTAGGTTTCACCTCTTTAATCTTATCAATAACGGTCTGTTGGGCAAAAATTTCGCCCCAATCCGTTTCCAAGGTGACCACGTCCGCTCCATAGCGTTGCGAAATCTCCACCAGCAGATGTCCAAACCGTCCATATATGGGAACCAACACTACGTCACCCGGCTCAATGATACTGGCCAACACGGCCTCAATGCCTGCCCGGGAAGTGCCGTCAATCGGGAAAGCCCATCGATTCTCAGTTTGGAATACTTTGCGCAACATTTCCATTGTTTCATTCATTATGTTCGTAAACTCAGGATCAAATTGCCCGACAATGGGCGTGCACATAGCACGGAGAACCCGTGGCTCAGCCTCGACAGGTCCTGGAGTCATAATCGTTCGCAAGGTAGTATTAAGATCTTTATACATAATTACATCCCTCTCATTCTTTATTATAGATGTCCTAAAAACCTATGCTCTTCGAACATAGGTTTTCGCCTACTTAAGATTATTAACTATGACGGCATTCAGCGCATGTGCCTTTCCGGATTTATAAGAATGGAAAAACGTCCGGTCAATCATCAACTTTGCTGTTCACCCACAGGGTTTATCCCTGTAAGCTTTCTTTCAGTCAAGCATTGCAATAACATCTCACAATAAAAATTATACGTTATTTTTTGATCGTAGTCATCCGGTACCCTAGATAAAAATAAACGCTATTTTTATCCTTTCAGTATAAAAAAAGACTCTATCGATCAAATTTTCCGCTTGTTTTCTTCCCAATTACCGCAATGCAGCCGTCATTGGAACGGTGTGCCGCTTCTTTCGTTCCCAAACAAACGGCCGGCTAAGCCGGCCGTTTACTTGGGTCCATCAGAAAGTATAAAATTTTGTCTGATGGACATAAGTGCAACCAACGGCTTGCGTCATCGCTAAAAGCTCGGCGCAAGCCGGGTTTTCTAATTATTCAGAGCAGATTATCGTTCCTTTATTTTGGGTAACAGCGTTGTAAGCATTGTCCAGGGAAGTGATAATCGCTTCCCTGCCTGATCCGGCCTGAACAAACTTGATGGCCGCTTCCACTTTCGGCAACATAGACCCTGGGGCAAAGTGACCCTCAGAGATATAACGCTCGGCTTCCGCTACCGTGATGCGTTCCAGCCACTTTTGATCTGGCTTGCCAAAATTGATGGCAACGCGGGGCACCGCCGTCAGAACGATGAAGGTATCAGCACATATGACGTCGGCCAATTTTGCTGCGGCCTTATCCTTGTCAATCACCGCATCCACACTGTGCAGGAATCCATTTTCACGATAGACGGGAATGCCACCTCCGCCGCAGGCGATCACCACATCCCCATTTTCCATGAGACAGCGGATGGTCCCTTTTTCCTTGATGTCCACTGGTTCCGGGGAAGGAACCACCCGACGGAAACCCCGCCCGGAGTCTTCAATAAAGGAATAACCCCGTTCCGCCTTGATCTCCTGGGCCGCCTCTTCTGAGTAAAACAGGCCGACAGGTTTCGTCGGATTCTGGAAAGCCGGATCATGGCGATCGACAATGACCTGGGTGATAGCGGTCGATACATGAGTCGTCATGCCTTGCTTTAAGAAGGTATTCTGCAGGGCATTCTGCAGATGAAAGCCGATATAGCCTTGGCTCATGGCACAACACTCAGCGAAAGGCATCGCAG
>CAYUNV010000018.1:14757-25199 GCA_964446265.1 uncultured Negativicutes bacterium
TTTTGAATTCTGCTTGTAAGCTAGTTCAAAGGCTAAATTGATCATACCGACCTGCGGTCCGTTGCCATGGACGATAACAATTTTATAGCCGTCCTTGACCAAGTTTACGATATGACCAGCCGCCACCAGGACGGCTTCCTTCTGTTCCTCAGGGGTATTGCCAAGCGCATTTCCACCTAGAGCGATAACTAACTGTTTATCCAAGTCAATCCCCCTCTTTCTCATTTTATAAGGTCACATCCCTGTTGCAATCCTTGGAGTAGACATAAACGAACTCTTCATCCCGTCCTACGGCATAGCAGGCTTGCGGGCAATAGGCATTCATGAAAATGTAATCGCCTTTTTGCACCGGGACCCAGTCGTTGTCCAAATTGTACATCCCCTGCCCGTTCAGGCAGTAGGCGCCATGTTCCTGGATGTGCGTCTCAATATAGCCATGGGATGCCCCGGGCTTGAAGCTAAGAATATGAAAATTGCAGTCAAAGGCTAACTCCTTGGGCAGAAAATCCTTAACCAAGACATCCGCCATGCCTTCGTACTTCGTCCATTCCATGTATTCCCCACGACAACATAAGGGGCAACACCCGGAAGGGGTAAATAGATCCGTTTGTACATAAAAGCCTTGGCCCGCTGACCACTTTCATTATTAAAATACAGCCTGGTTCCCGGAGGACAATACACAAAGCCGCCTTTTTTTAGGGGATAAGGCTGAGTTCCAGCTCTCACCTGCATGTCGCCTTCTATCAGGTACAGCAAGGTTTCCACGCCGTCTGCGCCAAAGCCGGCTTCATTCCGGCCTCCAGGGGGAATAGTGACAAGATAATCGACAAAACTAGCTCCTAATTTTGGCGAACCCAAAATCGTGACGTCACAATTTTCAAATCCGGGGATAGTATTTTTGACTAGCCCGTCCGGTTCCAAAAGCGCATATTTTCCCGGTTTTATGATCGACCGGTTGCTTAACAGCCCTTTCCGGTATCCGACAGTATCATTAAGATAACTCATAACTGACCGCCTTCTCCGCTCTTTTTTGGATTCTGGCATTGGCTACATAGAAGGTGATGGAACCGATTAACAGTAAGATAGCTCCCAGGTAGAACCCCCAGACGCCCGACCCCGTCTTGTCGATAATGTAGCCGGTAAGGGCCGGCGCCACAACCGAAGAAGACATTCCGAAGAAATTGAAGGTCCCGAGGGTTGTCGCCATATTCTTTTTGTCCGCTTGGTCGGACACATAGGAAATAAGCACAGGGTCAACCGCCATTTTACCCAAGAAGCCGTACAGCAGCAATACCACAGCAAACGTCGTAGTATCCGGAGCGAACATGGACACACCCACCAAGACAAAGGCGGCAATTTCAAGAAAGAGAATGATTTCCGCTTTCCGGTCACGTTTTTTATCCGATAGGCCGGCAAAAAACAGGGCGCCGGGGACGGCAGTAACTGCAATCATTGAGACGATAAGTCCGATCATGCCGCCTTTTATGGCCCGTTCGGCCTCAAGGAACTTAGGCAGCCAGGTAACGATCATATAATAAGCATAGCAGGTGGTGAAATATAGGAAGTAACAGGTTACTAACGACAGACGGAACATAGATCCCTTAGACTTTTCTTCCTCTTGAACAGTTGTTGCAGCTTGGCTAATGGAAGCTTGGGCCTTCTGGGCAGCTTTAACTTTACTAGGCTCCACGATAGCGTAGACGAACCACAGGACCAAGAACACCAGAAGGGCACCGGACACCATTACCATCGTCTGCCAAGGTAAGGCCAAGGTTTTCACAAGGTAGCTCGAACCGGTCATCCCGATGATCATCCCAAACGCCGAGCCACTGTTGACGATGGCGGTCTGCAAGCCTTTCTTTTCCGGCGGCACATGCTGAGAGGTCAACGAATAGGCCGAACCGTAATAAGTGCCGCAGCCAATGCCGGCCATAACGGCGCCGATATAGATCAAGGTAATCGACTTGGCGAAGGCAATACTAAAAACACCAGCGGCAAATAGGGTAAAACCAGGGATCAGGACTTTTTTCTGCCCGAATCGATCGACAAGATAGCCGGACGGAATTTGAAGCGCTGTGTAACCAAAGAAATAACAGGAAGCAATGAGTCCCATCGCAGCATTGGTTTGCGGACCGATAGTGCTTTGGATTTCAGGATAAATGGGCGACAGCATGGCGCGATAGATCCAAATAATGGTCCATCCCATGCAAAAGGTAAACACGAGTAGTTTCCAATAATTTTTCGGATAGCCCGCAGTCGATGTTTGTGTGCTCATGATAAAAATCCTCTCTCTTTCCTATCTCTTTCCTAGTTAATAAGCGAGTTGATGCAAGGTATAGGCCAGGGTTTTGATTCCGTCGCAAAGATCTTCGATTTTCGTGTCTTCAGCCGGGTTATGGCTGATGCCCTTGATACTGGGCACAAAGATCATCCCGGTGGAAACGCGCGGGGCAAAAATCTGGGAATCATGGCCTGCTCCGCTGTGCATGATTTTGTAGTTGATCTGCCGTTCCCGGCACACCTGTTCAATGGTTGATACGATCTCTGGATCCATCTTTATGGGCTGTTCGTTCATCCAATTGTCGATCTCAATGGCAATGCCCTGGCGTCTGGCAATTTCCTGCATATCATTTTCAATTTCGGCAGTGAATTCTTGCAGGAAAGCCGCATCGGTATGCCGGCAATCCATGGTAAACAAAGTTTCACCCGGAACAACATTGACGGAATTGGGTTTGGGAACCACTTTACCGAAGGTGAGGACCAAAGGATCACCTGCGGCCTTTGCTTTGTCGATGGACTGGGTCACAATGCGGGCCATGCATTCCACGGTGTCCTTGCGAAACCGCATAAGCGTTGTGCCGGCATGGTTTGTTTCGCCTTTGAGAGTGATGTTGTAGCGTTTCTGGCCGACGATGGAATTCACCACACCGACTGTATATTGCTCTTTTTCCAGAAAATTCCCCTGTTCAATATGGAGTTCGATGAAGGCTTCGATGTCCTGCCGTGCCGCAGGGGCGGCCGGGAAGTCAAAACCACAACCGCGCATAGCCTCGACAAAGCCTATTCCATCCGCATCCATTAATTGTTCGACTTCCGTTTTTCCGGCCAGGCCGAAAATGTTCTTGCTTCCCCAAAAGACATAAGGGAAACGGGAACCTTCTTCTTCTGCCATCGAGATGATCTCAATACTTTTTTTAGGTCTCCCGAACGTCTTCAGCAAATTTTTCACGGCTATATACCCACCGAAGATGCCCAATTGTCCATCCAGTTTTCCGCCTTTAACGACGGTGTCCACATGAGAACCGGTAGCGATAATCTTCTCTGGTTGCTCAGTCCCTTCCAATGTGCCGTACAAGTTGCCCACCGCATCGAACTGGCATTTCATCCCCAGTTCTTCGAACTTTTCCTTAAGCTCCGTTTGCGCTTTGAGCCAACTAGGCGAATACAAAAGCCGCGTTGTCCCTGGCCCTTCACTATCACTGATAGAAGACAGCCAATCCATCATCGTCTGGATTTCACCGAAAGCAATATCCATGTCAAAAGCCCCTCTCCTTGCCTCAATCGTATCTGAAATCTTTTTCCTAGCTTTTGTACTTGTCCCTTTTTCTCACTCAAGTCATTATTTCTGAACCCTTTCTCCCTAAAAATTGTTATCACTCCCGGTCCGTGTCTTTTCCTTTCCGGACCAAAAATTTCAAACCTAAGGAAAACCCAAACAAGGTATCCTCGCCGGAGGTGTGGCCAAAGGCCCTCACTTCCCGCACCGCTGCCTCCACTTCAGCCATTTCTGAACCGTCAAGCAATCTGGCTAGCCGGAGTAATGGCTCGCTGACATACCCCTTTAATAATGATTTGACATAGGCCGTACTGATCATCGTTGTCCGCTCCGGATTTATCTCTGCAGCAAGGACTTCCCGCCAAGCTCTAAAACGGCCAAACAAGAGCAGGGCTAACGTAAAGCCTACGAGAATATCATCGCCGCTGGGAGTCAAGCCCTGGCCCCGTCCCGCAAAAAAGGTAATTAGGCGGGTGTTTGTTGCGATATCGCTTTTCCCGGAATGAATCAGCAGCTCGACATATTCCTTGGTTTTTGCATCTCCATTCAACCCCAGCGTCGGCGCAAGGCCATCTGCCGGTTGAAAGTAACTGGTTTCCAAGCATCGGTACAGCTTAGTATCCGCTATATCTCTGATCTGGCACTCCAACCTCGGCAGCGCCAGATCTATCTCCGCCACTCCGCGCAGCCCGATTTCAATGACTTCAGCGCGGCCGTAAAAAACAAGCTTATCCCCTTTATTTACAACTAAATCGTCGCTTTGTACCGTTTCAAGGAGGTGATTTAATTTTTCCTTTTCGATATTCATCCCAAAGGCGGATAGTGGCGTACCGCAGCATCCGAAATATACCAGAGAACCATTAAATTCCACATTGAGTCCGCATCGAAAAGTACTATGCACCTGGCCTGTACTATACTGTTCCAGCAATACTGGCACCAGCTTGCTCATAACAGCGTTGCTATCCGTTTTCTCCCTGATGCTATTCAACGTCTATCCCTAATTTCTTTGCATAGGCCAGAATGGCTTTTTCGAAGCACGCCAGCGGCGCACGTACCGTACCAGCTCCAATCTGTCCTACCCCTGCATTTTTATGGGCAATACCCGTATTGATGAGAGGAGTAATGCCGGTTGCCACTACTTTTCTAACATCAATGCCAAGGCACGCACCTTTGAAATCCCAGGTGGGAATACTCCAGTTTGAATTATTGGCAATACAGATCTCATTCATTTCATTGGATACTTTCAAGGCATCCTGGAAACCGCCTGCCCCAACAAATCTTGTCACGCCAGGAGCCGCCACCATGGCCATTCCGCCTACCCCCACGGTCTCTGTGATGGCACTGTCGCCGATGTCCGGGTTGGCGTCACCTTCCGAATAACCGGTGAAGTATAACCCATTGGGAGTATTTACCGGAGCAGTAAACCATTCATCGCCCATACCGCTGATTCTGACGCCGAATTCCCGGCCATTCCTGGCCATCGTCGTGACTACCGTACCGTTAGTGACCTTGCGCGCACAGTCAACAATCGTTTTGCCGGCCGCCATCATCACGTTCAAAAAGAACTGATCGGTATCCGCTAAAAATTTTATTACGCTGTATTTTTCTTTCTCATCAATGTCAAGTTGGGTAATGAGCGGCGCCATTTCCTTCAGGAAATTCAGGGAAGCTGCAATATTTCTCTGGTGGAATTCATCTCCCATGGTGATGGCCTTAGCGATCAGTACATTCAGGTTCAGGCCCCCGTCTTTTTGTTGCAGGGCTTTTGACAGGACCGGTCCCAGGGTATCTCTCATCCAACACAGCCTGGTTATAACTTCCTGTGAATACGCCCCGAACCGGAGCACCTTGCCGATTCCTTCATTCATTATGCAATAGGCAACCGTATCATCCAGTTTATTTTTCACTACCAGAACAGGCATATTGCCGGAAGTAATACCCCCCATCGGGCCTACTGCGCTTACATGGTGACAAGGCGTAAAACTTACCCCACCGCTCTCCAGAAGGTTTCTAGCGCTTTGCTCATCCCCTGCCCAGCCTTCAAAGAGAACTGCCCCTACGCAAGAGCCTTGCATAGGCCCTGTCATATCCTTATACTGGATGGGCGGTCCAGCGTGCAGCAGCACCCGGCCGTTCAAAATTTCTATTACGGATTTGGCCGGCACCACGTCAAGCAAAAACGGCTGCGAATCTTTCATCCGTGCAAGAACTTCCCGGTTGGACGCTTCGATTTCTTCGATTTTGGAGAGAGCATTGAGGATTTTGATCAGTTTTTTATTGCCCCCGGCCGCCGGTTTCCAGTCGTACTGTACTGAACTGCCGCCATAGGCCAAAATGGATTGATTGAAGCTTGACAGGCCGATGTTCACAATCCGCGGTTTCGAATTTAAAAGCTCCAGCACATTGTCGCTAACAACAGGCAGTGCTTTTATCTCTGTTTTTTTGTCGATGACCTGCTTGTCAGCCTCCTTAACGTCAATCCCTTTCAATTTAAGGGCCAGCCTTACTGCCCTTGCATTGCTCTCCTCGACCAGCACGCCGCATTCCTGCAAGGTCCGTATTGCAGCATCATAACTTTGAGGATCATGCTGCGTCCCGCAGACCGAAGCGACGAAATACAACTTCCTTCCATTTTCCTTGGCCATTCGGGCTGCTTCTTTGATGGTCTCTGACAAGGCTCCCGCCATATCCGGGTGGGAACCGTAGCCTAAAACACAGTCCAAAAGGATGACTCCCGTATTCTCATCCTTAGCATATTCTTTGATTTTCCTAATCCTTACTTCCGGATCGATCATAGGATGGGGCTTCCCTTGGGTATAGATATCATCTCCCAGGTCCAACACTTCATACCCGCCGGCGTTTAGGATATACCCCTCTTGCTTAATCAACTTGCCGAGTCCCAAGGCCTCCGTGATCAGCATACCCGCCTCCGCAGCTAACGTACCGCCTGAGTACAGCCCTTTTACCGTTTGTTCCGGTGCCAACGGTGCAAACTCACAAGTAATATCTGCCATATAATTGTTTTTTACTGGTCGGTTCTTCGCCAGATCTACCGCAATCATGGCCGTTTCTTCCAGGGTATGGGCCAAATAGACCTTTCCCTCGTGATGATCCGGCTTTTCCCCCAAAAAGATCGCCACAACCGGTTTTGTCAAACTATGGAGCAGTTCGACTATTTCATCCCTGACTTTTTTAGCCGGCGGTTTTGAAATCACGACAATGACATCGGTAGGATCATGGTATTCTAGACCCAACACGGCATCCCGGACGGTTATGGCGTTCACTTCCTCGCTCAGATCACGGCCGCCGGTGCCAATGGCATGTACAACACCGCCGCCCAACCGGTCAATGATCGTCGTAACTTCCTGAATACCCGTGCCGGAAGCGCCAACAATCCCAATATTGCCGGGTCTAACAACATTCGTAAAGGCGATAGGAATACTGGAGATGATCCCCGTTCCACAATCAGGGCCCATCAAGAGAAGTCCTTTTTCATGGGCCTTCTTCTTTAACCTTACCTCATCAGACAAAGAAATATTATCGGTAAAGGAAAACACATGTAAGCCTTTGTCCAACGCTTTTTCAATCTCGTCAGCGGCATATTCGCCCGGAATGGAAAAAAGGGCCAAATTGGCGTCCGGCAGTTCTTCCATTGCGGCTTCCAAACTAGTCACAGATTGCGCACTGCTGCCCTTCTTCTTGACAGCCAGATCATTTAAGAACTTTTCCGCTTCGCTGAGCACGTTCTTAACCACACTTTCTTCCTCCGCTTCGACGGCGATAATCATATCGCTCGGCGCCGCGCTTTCCGCTTCGTCCGTCAGAAGATTGCTGTTTTTCAGAATATCCTTATTGGCATCCGTCCCCATCATGATCGAACATCTTGTTATCCCCTCCAGCGCGTTGATCGAATTGGTCAGCAGCATGAGGTTGATAGAGTCTTGATAACTATTTTTTTTAATGACCGTATATAGCATTTCAATTCTCCTTCGTGTGTGTTAATATTTTGTTAATTATGAATTTACCGTCATTATATCACTATTTTTTTTCATTAGCATTGGTATATAATTATATAAAATCACGTTTTTTTTATACTTAAAGGATAAGGAGTAATAGCTTGAACATCAAAGACATATTGAAGATGCCATCCCTGGATGGCGCAAAACTAATCGCCGGGCAAAGCGGCATATTGAACGAAATAACCAGTATCAACATACTCGAGGCCACCGACATAGCAAATTGGGGTCAGCCTGGCGAGGTACTCCTGACTAGTTTTTTCGCGCTGAACAATCTTAGCGATCAGGATTTGGACGTATTTTTTGAAAAACTTCATACCATCGGCATTAGCGCGGTCATAATCAAGATCGACCGGTTGGTTCCCCAGATCCCGGCAAAAATTATCGAGCTGTGCGACCGGCATTTGATCCCGCTGATCCAGATCGGCAAAGAAGTTAAGTATGAATCGATTATTCTCGCAATCTTAGGGCCGATAATCAATACCAATATGAACCTGTTGAACAAGTATTACGAGGTGCACAGCGAGTTGACCCGTCTGGCCCTTAAGATGCCGTCGATGGAAGAGATCCTGCGGGAATTCAAGAAAATGATGCGGCGGGACGTGAGCCTGATCAATTCGGCGAAAGACACCAAACTCGGTACCAACCCTAAGCTAAACGACGTGACCATTCTGGAAGCTAATGAAGTTTCTGCCAGCAAGTACGTGCATTTTCGATATGAACGCAGAACCGTAGTTTATAACAGCCTTACGCCAAAAGTCACCGGCAAGCAACTCTGCGTCCGTATCCCACACCCCGGCTATGACAACTATGAACTGCTCATCCACGAACTAGATGAGCAGATCAGTTCCGAAGACTTCATGGTGATCGAAAACGGCGTGAAATTCTTGCAGATGGAACTGTTAAAGAAATATATCATTTCCCAGAACCTATTCCAGCAAAAGAACAGCATCATCAGCGACCTCTTGAACGACCGGTTCTACGAAGAAAAAGACATGGACGATGTTCTGGAATCTCTTGGCATAAGCAGGTATGAGCACTATCAACTCATCCTTATCAAGCTGGACCGGCGTAATGAAAAGAAACCCGCAGCCCAAAACATCATGCCCCAGGCTCTGCGGCAGATCCGGCTTAAATTCAAAGCCCAATTTAAAGATATCGTATTCCTCGAAAAATTGGACGCTATCGTGTTCATCCTCAATTTCAATGACAAACAACGTGAATTGTCGGCAGAGACAGTCGAAAAAATAATGCGTTCATTGGAAGAGACAGATCTCTTCAAAGAGTTTTATTACTATGCAAGTATTAGCTCAACGGTGGAGAAATCCGATATTCCCCGAGCCAATCGGGAAGTTTTGGACACGCAAAAAGTCCTGAGGCTCTTTCATAATTCCAACAAGGTTATGCCATATGAAGAACTGGGGATCTATAAATTGTTTCTGGATTCCAACAACCTGGCCAATCTCAACCGGTTTATTTCGCCCCGCATCGCCGCATTCAGGCAAGAATACCCCATGCTGTTCGAAACGCTGAAAACCTTTCTCGACACCAATCAAAACTATATTCTAACTGCCGAAAAACTGTTTCTGCATCCGAAAACCGTGCGCTACCGGATTGACAAAATAAAAACGGTCCTGGAAATCGATTTCGCAAATCCGGAGGAGTTGCTGCAGGTCCAGATCGCCGCCCGGCTGTTCAAACTGACGGACGGGAGGAAGACCAGTGAATAATGCAGAGACGTTCAGCTTTGTGACCAGGGAAAATATCAGCTTGAATATGAATTTACACCGGGCCAAAAACAACCGAAAACACATCATTGTCATCTATTTTCATGGCGGCGGACTGCTTTATGGAACAAGAGACGACCTGCCAAAGCCCTATGTAGAGCAATTTTTGCAGGCCGGCTATGATTTCTTGGCGGTGGATTATCTTTTAGCACCCGAAGCAAAACTGGACTTAATCTTACGGTCGGCATTTGAAACGCTTATTTTTTGCCAAAACGATCCCAAATTGAGTTCCCTTACGGGCAAATACATACTATTTGGACGGTCGGCCGGTGCCTATCTCGCTTTTATGTTATGCGATATGCTGCGGAAAACGGCTGCCGCGCCGTTGGCCCTCATTAGTCTTTACGGTTACGCACGACTTGACGATCCCCAATTCAACACCCCAAGCAAATATTACAGCAAGTTGCCCGTCGTATCCGACGAAAGCATCAGAAAAATCATCGTCAAAACTCCGGTGACCTATGGTCCGATGGATTTGAGATTTTCCCTTTATATAAAAGCTCGCCAAGAAGGATCTTGGATAAAGGCCCTATGCGGAAATGAGCCTCCGGAAAAATACTCTTTGTCCAACGAACAATTGCAGAACTTCCCGCCAACCTTCTTGGCGGCAGCCACACTGGACCCTGATGTCCCTTACCGGATATCCAAGACTCTCAGCCGCTTGATCCCTGACTCCCATCTCTTAACAATTTACCAGGAAGTCCACGACTTTGACCGAGATACGACCAATGATTCAGGAAGACAAACATATTCTGAAATTTTAAGCTGGTTGGAGAAAAAAATATGATTGAGATTGCCGAACCTGAATTTTTTTGCAGCTTCGGCTGGCATGACTGCTTTCAGAAATATAGAACAAAAAACCTCAACCCATTATTTCAAAAAGGGTTGAGGTCATTTTTTTAAAAATCTATGATTTCCGGTTTATAGTCGTCAGGCAATTCTTCTTCCTGTAAAAATTTGAAATTGTCATCATTCAGTATGGGTATAAAGATTTCGTATGGGATCATCGAAAACTCACAGGCATAATTACTTGCGCCGAACAGCATTCCTGCTTTGCTGCTCAAATTTAAACCCCTGGCAAAC
>CAYUNV010000019.1:0-6603 GCA_964446265.1 uncultured Negativicutes bacterium
CTCTCCGGTTTCATGTTTCCCCGTGAATCGATGCCCGACTTCTTTTATGTTTTAGGAAATTTAATCCCCCTAACCTTCTATCTACAAATCATGCGCGGCGTCATTCTAAAAGGAATCGGATTAAATTTTCTTTGGTCGCAGGTTTTCGCCTTAACCACCTTTCTCATCGCCGCATTAACGATTAGCATCATGAAATTCCAGAAAAAATTAATGTAATGTGCTATAATAACATTCGATTACTGAATTGCAGAAAAGGGGTCATATTCTTGTTGAAAAAATGTTTGCTTATCACCATGCTATTCCTGCTTTTGGCCGGTCCGGCCTGCTTAGCTTCCCCTGCCGATGACAATGCAATGTTTGCCGTTGCTTTGTATATCGACACATCGGGACATTATGTACCAGGCATAGATATTCTCAACAAAGCGTTAAATGAAATTATCCGCTTTAAATTCAATGCTTTGTTTTTGGGCAGTGAAGTCCATTCCGGCAATGAGGTGCTGCGGGACTTGAACCGAGTAGGTATCAACAACACGGCATCAGCCACGCCATCCTCTTTAACCGCCTACGCAGAAGCAACCCATGTAAACTACGTAATACTCTTTACAATCCGTCCTGCCGATGTATCCATGGATTTAAAAGCATTTTCCAAAGCGACCGGATCCTTTATCGCCGATAAAACGGTGGCCCGCCCGGATGGATCGGATACCTTATCAACGTTGGATACATTCTCAGCCATGATCAGCGATGAAATTTCCCAATTATTCCAGCTCATTCACTCTTAACTTAGCCATAAAAACATACTTGCAATATTGTTAGAAAACCCGGCTTGCGCCGAGCTTTTTAGCGACGGCGGAAGCCGCTGGTTGCACTTATGTACACCAGATAAAATGTTATACTTTCTGGTGTACCAAAATAAGTCCGTATCACTCTGATGAACACATCACTCGTGATACGGACTTACTATTTTTCAAGCGTTTAACAGCACCAATTTCCTGACAGTTCTTTTCTTACTGTTTGTGGCGCATAAACGACGGAACATTAAAGTCATCCGGATTGGCAGAGCCCTTGTCCGGCCCGTTTGCAAACCGCCGTGCAGCCCCTTGTTTGGCCTCCGGCGACCGTTCCTTAGAAACCGGATTCGGTTGAAACCCGGTGGCAATGATCGTTACTCGAACCGAATCTGTTAAACTTTCATCAATGTCGGCGCCGAAAATAATATTAGCCTGTGGATCGGCACAATCATTGATCAACGCCATCGCTTCATTAATTTCCGGCAAAGCGATATCACAACTGCCGGTTACATTGACTAAAATTCCTTTGGCGCCATGGATAGACGTCTCAAACAGCGGATTTTGGATGGCCGCCCGCACTGCATCCACTACGCGGTTTTCTCCCCGGCCAAGCCCAATGCCCATCAAGGTCCGTCCGCCGCCGCTCAGAACCGCCTTAACATCGGCAAAATCGAGGTTCACCAACGCCGGTTTTACAATCAAATCGGAAATGCCTTGTATGCCTTGGCGCAACAAATCGTCAGCAATGCGAAACGCCTTCAATGCGGGCGTTTTTTTATCAATAACCAGAAACAGCCGGTCATTGGCAATCGTAAGAAACGAATCAACAACCGCGGCTAATTTTTTCAGACCCTCTTCCGCTTGCTGCACGCGTTTCCGGCCTTCAAATTTAAAAGGGGTGGTTACTACCGCCAACGTCAACGCGCCAACTTCACGCGCGCACTCTGCAACGACCGGCGAAGCGCCGGTTCCGGTTCCGCCTCCCATGCCGGCAGCAATGAAAACCATATCCGCACCCGCTAACACATTCTTGATTTTTTCGCGGCTTTCCATCGCCGCCAACTCACCCAGTTTTGCATCCGCACCGGTTCCCAGCCCTTTGGTCAGCCGCTCGCCAATTTGGATACAGCGGTTCGCTTTAGAAAGAGCCAATGCCTGAACATCCGTATTCACGGCAATAAAATCAACCTGCAACCCAGCATCAACCATGCGGTTCAAGGCATTATTTCCCGCTCCGCCTACACCAACCACTTTAATCCTGGTAAAATTCGCATTATTCTCTGCGGCGCTCATAAAGTTCTCCTTCCTTACCTATGGCTTCCTACACAGATTGTATCACGGCAATACGCTTGTATTTTCAATATATTCGACAAAATTTACCGAAAACCTGTTATAAACCAAGAAGAACAAGAAGACGGCGCCCTCCGCAGAGAACGCCGCCCTAATCCACTCTATTCGTTTTCTCGCTTCAGCAACGGAACAGTCAAACTAGCCATCGGCATGACGATAATGCTGCGCCGCGGCCGCAATTTTCCATACGCCCGTTGTAAGGCTTCCCGCATCGTAGCGGCCGGTGTAAAGAGAAGTTTACGCGCCAATTCCGGCTCAAGGGAGGAAAGCAGGATAAACTCCGCTTTTTTCATTAACCGGGTTACAGAATAGGCCTTGTGGGCGCCAATCTGGAAGTCCGCCCGCAATTCGGCTTCAACCTGTTCCGGGGTTGTGCAACGCTCCATAATCTGCTCATACAGGGCAGAACCGGAACCTTCAATACATTCTCCGATCATAATTACCACACCGCCGTCGCGAACCGCGCACGCCGCATTGTCCATCGCTTTTTGCAATTGATAAATATTGATATCCTTAGGATACCCTCCACAGCTGGCGATAACCAAATCAGCCTGCTCTTTAATCGGAACCCCATAAACCTCGTCAACAAATTTACACGCTTCCAGGTGTGCTTTGATATAATCGCCGGCAAATACCTTCAGCAATTGTTTTTTCTCATCCAATACGACATTAAGCAAGAAAGATGGACGGCACATTTCCACGCCCTCAATTTGATCGAGGTAAATCGGATTATTCTCCAGTTTGCCAATCATTGCATTCGGATCAAACATCAAGCTATGGTTATGGCGGATCGTCTCGCTATAGGCAACCCCCGGAAGCATTGCTTTTCGTCCGCCGCCAAAACCGGCAAAGAAATGGTGCACCACGCTGCCGGTGCAAATGATATGGTCTACTTCCGTCACCAACTTGTTGAAATAAACCGGAGTCCCCCGGGATGTTGTGCCAAAAAACTGGAATTGATTGGCGTCTTTGGCATCACTATTGTACATTTTCACCCGCTTGGCCACTTCCGCGCCTACGGCTTCCACCATTTCCGCTTCTTCCATCAACCGGTGCATCCCCAGAGCAAATACGATTCGCACATTTTGGTCCGGTACACCAGCTGCGTTCAATTCATCCAGCAAAACAGGCAAAAAGACATGACTATTGGCAACTCGCGTAGGATCATTGACAATAATCGCTGCCGTTTGGTCTGGCTTGATTATTTCCCGCAACGGAGCGGAACCAATCGGATTGGCAATCGCTTCCCGGACGGCTGCAACCGGATCTGCCGCTACAGGGAATTTCTTAATCTTCAATTCAGCAAGAACCAAGTTCGAATGAAGATCAATTTCGAGTTCTGTTTTCCCGTACTTGAACGCGTATTCTTTGACGTTTTTTATCATGTACAAACCACCTTTGAAAAAATTATCGACATCTAATTCATAATTTTACCACAAATCAATTAGCTTTTGCTACTCTTAACACCAAATTTATTAGAATCTGTTATAAAAATAAAAACGGCCCACTAACGAAGTGTTCGCTGTAAGCCGTTAATACTACTCGTTTTACTTATTGCGCATCCAAGGCGGAATATCCAAATCAATTCCTTTGAACGGTTCAAAGGATACTTTCGCTCCGGATGAAGAATTGCCTGATTTATTCTGCGGTAACAAGGTTTTCAAGTCAAAGCCGGTAGCAATGACGGTTACCCGTACTTCATCGTCATTAAATTTTTCATCAATAGCCGCGCCAAAGATAATAGTCGCTTCCGGATCTACCGCATTGGCAATAATGTCGGCTGCTTCATTAATTTCGAACAACGTAGTGCTTGGTCCGCCGGTAAAGCTCAACAGAACGCCCTTGGCGCCGTCGATGGACATCTCCAGGAGAGGACTCTTAATCGCCGCTTCCACAGCGTCCATAGACCGGTTATCGCCCTTGCCGATACCAATTCCCATCAATGCCGAACCGGCTTCCATCATGATTGTTTTCACATCATTAAAGTCCAGGTTGATCATCGCCGGAACGGCAATCAAATCAGAAATCCCCTGTACCCCCTGCCGCAATACATCATCCGCAATGCGGAACGCTTCAATCATCGGCGTACGTTTATCCACTACTTGCAATAAACGGTCGTTCGGGATCGTAATCAATGTATCTACTTTTTCTTTCAAACGGGTGATCCCTGATTCGGCTTGATTGTGACGCCGTCGTCCTTCAAACGTAAACGGCTTGGTAACAACCCCAACAGTCAGCGCCCCTAATTCTTTGGCGCACTCGGCAACGATCGGCGCCGCCCCTGTTCCGGTTCCGCCGCCCATACCGGCAGTGATGAACACCATGTCGGCCCCTTTTAAGGCGTTCATAATCTGATCCCGGCTTTCTTCCGCCGCTTTCTGTCCAATTTCCGGGTTCGCGCCGGCGCCTAATCCTTTTGTCAGCTTCTCGCCGATCTGAATTCGATAGGTTGCCTGCGATTGCAACAACGCTTGTCCGTCAGTATTTACCGAAACAAATTCCACTCCCTGTAATCCGGTTGCAATCATACGGTTGATCGCATTATTGCCGCCTCCTCCGACTCCCACTACCTTAATGGCAGCAAACTGATCCAAATCCATATCAAATTCGAGCATTGGCTGAGTTCCTCCTTAATATTACACTCTATATTCCGCGATCAGAAAAATTTCTTTATTCGATGCAATAACCCCTCGCGAGGTTGTATCGCAATAGGTTTTGCCGCTTTGGGCGCCTGCCTTTGCATGGCATAATGCAAAATCCCAAAACAAGCGGTGCTGGATGGATGGACATATTCTTCCGGTAATCCTTGGGCCTGGATAAGCTCCGATTTCATGCCGAAAATACGCTCGACACTATTGCCGACGCTGGGCATCATGGAGCAGCCCCCGGTAAGGAAGATACGTTCAACACCATACTTTATCAGCAACGGCTGGACATATTCATATAACAGGGAAACAATCTCCTCTACCCGGCTTTCCACGATATTGTGGAGGAAATCATAGGCAAAATTTTTATCAGTAGTGCCATGGCCGTTACAATCCAGTTTGACATTCTGTCCAACCAAAGATTGGTCCAGTTTCGCGTAATAACGCTTGATTTCTTCGGCATGGCCGCGCGATACTTGCAAGCCCTGCATCAAATCCATGGTAATATATTCACCGCCAATCGGCAGTGATACTGTCATCTGCGCCTTACCTTGGCTATACAGCACCATATCGGTTGTTCCTGCGCCAATATCCATCAGCAAGCAGTCATCCGGCAAGGATTGGGAACGCAAAATCTGCGCGCCGGCAATCGCATTAGCAATCACTGCAGCCGTAGATACACCAGCAGCCTGCAATGCCGCGACCAATTCAGTGATCATTTGTTTTGCAACAGTGATAACATGGGTCTCTGCTTCCAGACTATTCCCTTTGCCCTGCAGCGGAACGACAGATTGTTTGTTGCCATCAATCCAATATCCGAGCGGAAGCACATGAAGCGCTTCGCGGTCTTCCGAAAGCAAGGCATTAACAGAAGCATACTTCACCTTGTCGATTTCCTGTTGTGCGATTCTATTTCCCGGTTCCAATGCAATACTCCCCAAGCTGTTGAAAGAACGAATATCCAATCCGCCAATCCCTAAAAAAACGTCCTGCATAGGTAAACCGGCCGCCGCTAGGGCATTGTCCACCGCCCGTCTCACCGTCATCGCCAATTTGGGAGCGTCTGTTACTATTCCCTTTTCAAATCCAACAGTCGGTAACGCACTGCTGCCAATGACTTTTACCAGCTTTTGTCCCATCGCTTTAGCAAGGAAAACTTTAATCATTCCAGTGCCAAGATCTACACCTAGTACATAAGGAGTTTCCATCTAGGACCCCCTAAAAAAATTAATTAGTTACCCGACATTATTTCAACAAAAACTACATTTTCCCTGCTTGATTCGAAAACATTTTTACAAAAAGAAGCTCTTACCAGTAGCAGGAAAAGAGCTTCTCAACACGATCATTTTTTTAAAAAATAATGTCGGATAATGGCCAGGTTCTGAAAAATCCGCAACCCAAAAGCCAATAGAGCAACATAATATAAATCAATGCCCAGGCGATCGCCAACGTAAGCCAACCCAGCCGCTAGCAACGCATTCGTAAAAAAACCGGAAATAAAGACGGTATTATCAAATTTTTCTTCCATCGTCGCCCGCAAACCGCCAAATACAGAATCAAGCGCCGCCAACAAAGCTACCGACAACAGTTTTGCATACTCAACTGGGATCGTGATCGGTGAATACAACCCAATCAACAACCCGATGATCAAACCGATGGCAGGAAACAGCATTATTTTCCACTCCCTTTCACCGGTGTAGCGTATTCAAAGCGAAACGTGCCTTTGTATGCCGGTATATTCACAACATCCTGTTTACGGATTGTGATTTGAATCCCCCAAAACTGTAAAGTTTCAACTACTCCGCCCCGCATACGCA
>CAYUNV010000019.1:6617-13696 GCA_964446265.1 uncultured Negativicutes bacterium
TGGCCCGAATTTCATAGGGTGGGGAGTACCGGGTATTATTCACGGACAATGTAGGTCCGGCGCAACGGATTTCCGAACTGGCAATCAGCCGCTGCTCATTAATGGACATCGCTTCCGCCCCTGCCGCCCACAACTCGTTAATCACCTTCAAAATGTCGTCATCATGGATCAGATACAAATTGGGATTTTCGCCGGGTTTAGAAGCCCGCTTACTGTCATCAATGGAAACCAATATTCCCTGCCCCTGGAGGGCAACAACACCGGCGCCCATTTTGATCAGTTCCTGTTCTTTGTTTGTCGCTTCAGAATGTGATACTTGGCTAAGCTCCTTAACCTGTTGCTGAAGTGCGTCCCGTTCTTTTTCCGTTTGGCTTAAGCGCTGCGACAGATCCTCAATCCGCTGAAAAGGAATCGTGCTTCGAATGTCCTGCGTAGTGCGGAATTGCACGGCAACCATTACCCCAAGAACTACACAGACTAACGCCAAAGCAACTTGTCCCTGTTTAACCGCAAACAAGATGTACAACTCCTTCCGTACCTTCAACCATTTTTCATAGTGTAGACAATAATGATAAATGTCATTTTATTTTCGCCTTGATGATAGGCGCTGTAGAATTTAAGTCAATATATTCAATCGCTAATTTTTTTTGATTGATTTCCTGCAAAATATCACTTGTAAACCTCGCCTTATCTGCCAATCGCTCGCAAGTGCCCAAACGAATCTGGATGGGATGCGTCGTATAGGCAACCAAGTAGTCATCAGGACGAATATTCACTTCCGATATTTGGTTAACGGTCTCTGTATCCAATTTGTCTAAAAAACACAATATATCCTCGATCGGTCCCGGCGGGATCGTATCGCCGACATATTGGTTCGCCAACGCCACTCCTGTAACTACATGAACTTTTACCTGCTTGAGGCTTTTGTAACATGATAAAATCATGCCTTGCCTGTCCACTTCAGCAAAACCATAATTTGTTGCCACGTAAAACAACGGCTTACGTTCGCTGACGCGGATTACAATCGTTGCTGGGAAACTGCGGGAAACTTCAACCGTAGAAATCCGCAAATCGCCGGACAACCTCGCCCGTATTTCTTCTGGATCAAGCCGGAAAATATTAACCCGTTCAGGAATTCCGGCAACACGAAAGATATCCTCTTGCGTAATCGAGGAGTTTCCTTCCACAATAACCGCGCCAACCACACAAAGAGTGGACCTGGCAAAGAAAAACACCGCAACCAACACAATCACTAGGAATAACCAAGTCAACAGGTTTGGCCGGCCTCGCGGCTTGGAGGAACAAAGCTGGTCCGCTTGATTTTGTTCTCCGTCTCCCATTCTGCTTCACCTCTGAATTGCGCTTTCCTGTAAACAATCCCCATTCACTGTGTCAACATAAAGTCTATTCCTTTACCGCCATCCGTAAAATTTGTTCACATAGGTCCGGAAAGGAAATTCCCACAGCAGCCGCGGCTTTTGGCACAAGGCTCGTCGCGGTCATGCCCGGGATCGTGTTCACTTCCAACACATAAGGTCGTTCTTGTTGATCCAGAATAATATCAACCCTGGCGACGCCACGGCAGCCTAACACCCGGCAAGCGCCAATCGCTGCCTGCTGTGCTGCCAAAACAGCCGTTTCACCCAGCACCGCCGGAACAATATATTCGGTTGCCCCCTTCGTGTACTTCGAATGATAATCATATCGTCCTGAAGAAGGGACAATCTCTATGATCGGCAGAGTGCGGACCGTTTCGTCCGCTAAGACGGCGACGGTCAATTCGCGGCCCTTAATAAATTCTTCGATTAAAATCTGTTCGCTGTATTGCCATGCTTCTTGCATCGCCGCAGCCAAATCGTCTGCTTTATCGACAATAAAAACGCCGATACTGGATCCCTGCGCTACCGGCTTCACAACAACCGGCAGGCCAAACTCAGCCGCCACTTCGGCCGCGAGGCTGTCTTTGAACGAAGTTTTTTCGTAGATCTCCGATTTGGGCGTCGGCACGCCGGCCGACACAAACAGACGTTTAGAAATCCCTTTATCCATTGCCATGGCGCTGGCTAGCACGCCAGAGCCGGTGTAAGGAACGCCCAGTAATTCCAATGCGCCTTGAATCCGCCCGTCTTCGCCAAAAATACCATGGATCGCATTAAAAACAATATCAATTCCGGCTTCTTTCATTTGTTCAAAAAATCGCGGCGGATCCAGATCAATCCCAACCGCCTGATATCCTTTTTCCTGCAACCCTTGCAAAATGGCCCGCCCGGTGTTCAGAGAAACTTCCCGTTCCGCCGATGGCCCTCCCATCAAAACGCCGATCCGTTTCGTTAGCATCATTTTTCCTCCATCCTTACCAAGCAATTATTGTATTGCTATATTTCCTCATTTAACGCGGCAGCTTCTGCAGCGATACCAGTTTTTCAACCAGTTCTTCGCCTGCCAAATAAATATTTCCAGCCCCCATCGTAATCACCAAATCGCCCTCTTCGACAATTTCCGCCAAATACCGGGGAATTTTGGTGCGATCTTCAATATACGTCATTCTTTGTTTGGTTTGCCGTTCCACTTCTTCTTGGATCGTCAGCCCGCTAATTCCCGGAATAGGTTGTTCTCCGGCTGAATAAACGTCAGTCAGGATCAACAAGTCGGCCGGTTGAAATGCCTTGCCAAACTCCTCCCGTAAAAATGCGGTTCGCGTATACCGATGCGGTTGAAATACACAGATTAACCGCTTTGGATTGGTTTGCCGGGCTGCCAGCAACGTAGTTCGAATCTCCGTAGGGTGATGCGCATAATCATCGACTACCCAAATGCCGCCGACCCGTCCTTTCGTTTGAAAGCGCCTCTTAACCCCTTTAAAACAAGACAATCCTTCCGCTGCCACGGCGAAATCGAGGCCCACATACAACCCAACGACCAATGACGCCAATGAATTTAAAATATTATGCCGCCCAGGGACCTCTATTTTTACGGTTCCCAGCAGTACGCCGCGATAAAACACATCATACATGGTCGCCGCTCCGAAAGTACGGATATTTTTCGCCATATAATCCGCTTCATGATCGATCGCATACGAGAGGCAATTTCGGTTAACCGATCCGGCCAAGTCACGCAAATAGGCGTTATCAAAGCACACAACCGCCACACCGTCGACGGCTAAATTGGAAAGGAACTGCCGAAAAGCCAGCAGAATATTATCCATCGTTTTATAGTGGTCCATATGGTCGTTTTCAATATTGGTCACAACAGCAACCCGCGGAGCATACTTCAGGAAAGATCCATCACTTTCATCCGCTTCCGCAACAAGATATTTCCCTTTTCCCAGCTTCGCATTGCCGCCGATATCATGCAATTCTCCGCCAATAATGATGGTAGGATCCGCACCGGCCTTTTCCAGCATCAAAGCGATCATGGAGGTTGTCGTTGTCTTACCATGCGCGCCGGCCACCGCAATTCCCGCTTGTCTGGTCATTACGGCTGCTACCAGGTCAGCCCGGTGAAAAACCGGAATGCCCTGTTCACGAGCAGCCTGCAATTCCGGATTTTGTTCCGGAATCGCGGTAGAAATCACGACAGCATCCGCTGAAGCAATATTGCCTGCTGCGTGTCCGGTAAAAATCCGCGCTCCCGCCTGCGACAATTTTGCCGTCGTATCCGTCTGGCACAGGTCAGAACCCGACACGTTATAGTCTAACTCCAACAGAATTTTGGCAATCGCGCTCATTCCCGCTCCGCCGATTCCGATAAAATGAATATGTTTCAGATTTTCCAGCAAACTAGTATCCCCTTTCAAGAGCTTATCCCAATGCACCGAAGCCATACATCCCTCGGCGCATTTCGTTGTAATTATCCGTATTTTTTACGAAACATGTTCCGGCTTTTTGGCCCCATATGTCGATATAAGACTCAAGGCGGCCTGGGCAATATCACGGGCTGCTTGCGGCCGGCCCAAATTTTTGCTGGCAGCAGCCATCCTGGCCAGTCTATCCCGGTTTTCTACCAATTCCATAATCGTTGTATGCAATACCGGACCCGTCAATTCAAAATCCCGGATTAATACCGCCGCACCGGCTTTTTCCAAGACCCGGGCATTAAATTCCTGATGGTTTTCCGCTGCATACGGATATGGGATTAAGATGGATGGAATGCCGCGAGCCGTAATCTCAGCCAGTCCAACCGCTCCGGCCCGGAAAACAACAATATCTGCAACAGCCAAGGCCAGCGGCATATTATACAAATAGGGTTTGACAATAATATTGCCGGTTGTACCGTCGCCAATTCCCTGCTGCTTGTATTTTCCGACCACATCATTATACTCGCTTTGTCCGGTAACATGCAAGATTTGAACATCGTTTCGTTCAACAATCTGCCGGCAAACAAATTCCATGGCCCGGTTAATACTGCGGGCGCCGCGGCTGCCGCCGGAAACCAGCAGAGTTAGTTTAGCGGGATCGAAACCAAAAGCAGCCAACCCCTCCTCCCGGCTTACCGAAATAACATCCTCGCGGATCGGGTTACCGGTAACAATCACTTTTTTTTCATCACGAAAAGCAGCCGCGGCTTCCGGATACCCCACCGCGACCAAACTAACAAATTTCGCCAGGATTTTATTCGTAATACCGGGAACGACATTTTGTTCTTGGATTAAGGTAGGTATTCCCATCAGGCTGCCTGCCAACAATACCGGTCCACAAGTATAACCGCCGGTACCAATCAACAAGTCCGGTTGGAAATCGCGGATAATTTTCCATGATTGCCACAGGCTTCCTGCTATTTTTCCCACTGTTTTTACATTCTTCCAGGATATTTTACGCTCTAAGCCACAGATATCAATGGTAGTAAAATCGAATCCTTCTTTTGGTATAATATCAGCTTCCAGGCCTTGTACCGTGCCGACAAACAACACTTTACAATCCGGCACTTCAGACTGGATGGCCCGGGCAATCGTAACGGCAGGGTAAATATGTCCACCGGTTCCCCCGCCCACCATGATAATCCGCACAAATAATCCTCCTTATTTTGACCCTGCATCGACTGCATTTTACACACACTTCAACATTTCCGTTTTATACCAGCGAACGAACCAGTTCTTTGAAATGTTTACCTCGTTCTTCGTAATTAGTAAACATATCATAACTTGAGCAGGCCGGTGACAATAACACCACCTGCGGCGGCTTGGCCAGTTTCCGGGCCAGCTGCACCGCTGCGGAAAAATCCGCAACCTGATGAATTTCCCGAACATTCTGTGCTGCGGCAGCCTTGGCGAAGCGCGCCCCAGCCTCACCCAGCAAAATTAACGCATCCGTCTTTTCGGCCGCCAACCTCATGAATTCCGTCAAATCCGTATTCTTATCCCGGCCGCCGGCAATCAGTATAATGTGTCCGCTGAATGCCTCCAGCGCTTTAATCGACGACTCCGGGTTCGTAGCTTTGGAATCATTATAATACATCACGCCATCAACAGAAGCCACCGGTTCAATCCGGTGCTCGACACCGGCAAACGTTCGCAATACGGCAGCCATATCCGGCGCGCCAATTCCGTACAAATACGCGGCAGCACAGGCAGCCAATGCGTTCTCCACATTATGCGCTCCGAACAATTTCATATCTGCTACGGAACAAATAGAAACATCCTGCCCTTTCCAACGAATCTGCAATATATCGCCATCTACAAAAATGCCCGCCGGCAAACTCTGGTGACGGCTAAAAAAGAATATCTGGGCAGCAGCCTTTTCCGCCATGGCCCGTACTGCCGGATCGTCATAATTTAAAATCAAGTAGTCTTGTGCCGTCTGACGGGCAAAAATGCGTTCTTTCGCCGCCCGATAGTTTTCCAACGTACGATGCCGGTCAATATGGTCCGGCGTAATATTAAGGATCGCGGCAATATGCGGTCGGAAATCAATGGCGCCTTCCAATTGAAAACTGGATATTTCCGCTACCACCGCTCCTCCCGGTTGCACGTCGCGCACTTCCTTCGATAAAGCATCGCCAATATTGCCGCCAACAGCAGTCTGGATCCCGGCTTTGCGAAACATCTCGCCGACTAACGTGGTCGTTGTCGTTTTGCCGTTCGTACCAGTAATCGCCACCATCGGAACCCGGCAAAGGTGATAAGCAACTTCAATTTCGCTCATTACAACGATTCCGCGCGTCTTGGCTTCTTCGACCAACGGATTATAGATGGACACTCCCGGCGATAACACCAGATACTCGGCCGCAGATAATAAGGCCGGACTTTGATCACCCAACCGCAAAAGAACTCCAGCCTTTTCCAGCGGAGCAACATCCTGCTTCAATTGCTCGCGGGCACGGGTATCGCTCAGAGTTACCTGGGCTCCTTCCTGCTGCAGAATTAACGCCACCGCAATACCGCTGACACCTGCTCCCAGCACCACAATTCGTTTACCTACAAAATTCATTTTATATCCCTCCCGGCCGGCTCATGATCAGAAGCAACACACCAGCCATTGCACAAATCATACCGGCTAACCAAAATACGGTAACCACCTTTGTTTCGGCCCACCCCGACAATTCAAAATGATGGTGGATCGGACTCATGCGGAAAACCCGTTTCCCTGTGGTCTTAAAAGAAATTACCTGGATAATTACCGATAACGCTTCCACAACAAAAACACCGCCAACGATCACCAACAATAATTCCGTCTTGGTCATTATTGCGACTGCCGCCAAAGCGCCGCCAATGGCCAGAGAGCCGGTATCGCCCATAAACACACGGGCCGGATGCGCATTATAGCGCAAAAAGCCGAGGCAAGCGCCGGCCAGCGCCGTACAAAAAACGGCCAACTCCGCATGCCGGAAATAAAAGGCGATAAAGGCATAGGCCAAAGACGCAATTACGCCGGTACCGGCCGCCAGGCCGTCCAAGCCATCGGTTAAATTCACCGCGTTGGTAGTGCCGACCAAGACAAAAAAAATCAACACATAATAAAATAACCCCAGATCAAGTTGAATACCGGAAAACGGAATCCACAGATCCGTACCCCGGCCAAAAAAAGTAGTTGTTACATACGCCAAGACGGCTGCCAGCAAAATCTGTCCCAGCATTTTCTGGC
>CAYUNV010000019.1:13706-24032 GCA_964446265.1 uncultured Negativicutes bacterium
CTTTAAGCCCAACGATCGTTTTAACACAACTTTGATGTAATCATCCAAAAAACCGATCAGTCCATGTCCAATCGTAACGAACAGAACCAGCCACACTTCCCTGCTGCCACCGCCAAAAACAAGGGCGGCAACGACAAGCGCCGCAAGAATAATCACGCCGCCCATAGTCGGCGTGCCGGCCTTGGCATAATGCGCTTTCGGGCCTTCCTCGCGAATACTCTGGCCAAACTTCAGTTTCCGTAAAACGGGAAGGACCAACGGTCCTAACAACAACGCTACAGCCAATGCCAACACTGCAGCAGGCAACATTCCCTGCATAGTAACCCTCCGTTATCTTCGTTCACAGCCAATATGACGCAAACTATACTTTCGCCTCAGCGTTGCTGCCGATCAGATAGTTCACGATTTCTTCCATTTTCATCCCGCGGGAGCCTTTCACCAGTATTGTATCCCCCGGCTCCAACAGTTTGTTCAATTCTTGCTTCGCCGCTGCATGGTCCGCACAAGCGACCGCGTTGGCAATGCCGCCGTCTTTTGCCGCTGCGGCAATATGCCTTGCCAATTCCCCTACCGTGATAACTACAGCGATTTGTTCCCGAGCCAGCTTTTCACCAATCTGCCGATGCGCATCAACAGCAATGTCGCCTAATTCCAGCATATCGCCCAGCACCGCAACGCGGCGCCCGGCCGCTACACTGACCAACGTATCAACGGCTGCAGCCATCGAAGCGGGGCTGGCATTATACGTATCATTCAATATTGTATAGTCAACTGTGGTGATCGTATGCAAACGCATCGCATCCGTTACGAAACCGCGGATCCCGCTTTGAATTTCTTGCGGCGTAAGGCCCATCGCCAAACCAACGGCAATGGCTGCCAATGCATTATAAATATTGTGCCGGCCAATTGCCGGAAGACCAACCGGAAAAACATCGGACCGGGCATGGCAAATAAAATTCGTCTCCTGCTGCCCGGTTTGGATCTGGTCCGCCCAAACATCCGCTTCCGGAGACAAACCATACGTTACCACCCGGCAGACTGCTTGTTCCCGCATTCTAAGCACATGGGGATTATCCGCATTTAAAACCGCCAGGCCGCTGGCCGGGATTGCTTCTACCAATTCCGACTTGGCCCTTGCTATGTTCTCGATCGACCCCAGCAATTCCATATGGGTTTCACTGACATTGGTAATAATACCGACCGTGGGTTCTGCCACGCTGCACAAAGCCTTGATCTGGCCCAATCCGCGCATGCCCATTTCCACGACCGCAGCTTGATGCCCATCCGTCAGCGACAACAAGGTTTTTGGCAGGCCGATCTCATTATTAAAGTTAGCCTCTGTTTTTAAAACCTGCCAACGGCTGGACAAAACGGAAGCGGTTAACTCTTTCGTCGTGGTCTTGCCATTGGAACCGGTAATTGCGACCACTGGAATAGTATACCGCCGTCGGTGAAATTTGGCCAGCCCCTGAAAGGCTTGCAACGTATCCTCCACCGAAAAAATCGTGATTTCGGCCGGCAAATCGACGCCAGTCTTGCTGATCAACAATCCGGCCGCGCCTGCCGCTGCCGCTTGCTGCAAAAACCGGTGGCCGTCAAACCGTTCACCGGATAAAGCGATAAATAAATCCCCCGGACGCAGCGTCCTGGTATCCGTAGAAACACCGGAGAACGAAGTTTGCAAAGCCGGTCCAACCAATACGGCGTTCGTTGCCGCAAGCACTTCCTGCAAGGTAAATACCGCCATTACATCACCTCCAGGGCCAGTTGACGGGCTACTTCCCGGTCATCAAAGTGAATCGTTTCATTTCCCAGTATTTGATACGTCTCATGTCCCTTGCCGGCAATAATCACAATATCTTGCTTCCCGGCAATTTCCATTGCCCGTTTGATCGCCGTTCTGCGGTCTGAGATAATCTCATAATTTCGGTCTGTTTCGTCTCCCTGCCTCATGCCTGCTTCAATTTCCCGCAAAATCGCTGCGGGATCCTCCGTTCTGGGATTGTCGGAGGTGGCAATGGCCACATCCGCATACTGGACAGCCAGTCGCCCCATAATCGGCCGTTTCGTCCGGTCACGGTCGCCGCCGCAGCCAAACACAACAATAATGCGTCCCTGGGCAAACTCGCGCGCGGTTTTTAAAATATTTTCCAGCCCGTCCGGAGTGTGCGCATAATCAACAATAATACTGAATGGCAGATTTGTGCGCACCAGTTCAAACCGGCCGGGCACGCTCTCAAACTCTTCCAAAGCCGCTTTGATTACCGGCCAGGCCACGTTTTCCGCCACGGCAGCGCCGGCTGCCGCAAGGACATTATATACATTAAAGATCCCGGTAATTTTCAGTTCCAGCGGAACGCGGCCAAACGATCCTTCCATTGCAAAGACCACTCCGTTCGCATGAACGTCTATATCGACGGCACGCAGCGAAACATCTCCCTGCAACCCGTACGATATCACCGGACAGGAGGAATTGGCCCGCATGGTTTCTCCGGCCTTGTCATCCATATTGATCACTGCCGTCTTGCCGGACTTAACAGAACCGTCCGCACCCAAACTACGGAATAAGCCGGCTTTGGCATCCATATAATTTTCAAAGGTTTCATGAAAATCCAAATGGTCGCGGGTCATATTGGTAAACACACCGACATCAAATTCACAACCGGCAATGCGGTTCAGTGCGACTGCATGCGACGAAACTTCCATGACCGCATAATCCATACCGGCTTCCACCATTTTGGCAAAAATCGCCTGCAGGTCAATCACATCCGGGGTCGTATTTTTCATAGGCAGAACTTGGCTGCCGATGAGCGTATGGATGGTTCCGATCAAGCCGACTTTAAAGCCGGCTTTGCTTAAAATACTCCGGATAATATGCGTGGTGGTCGTTTTACCGTTTGTACCGGTCACACCAATCAAGCGCATTTTTTTTGCCGGATAATCAAAAAACGCAGGAGCAATGATTTGCATCGCGCTGCGGGTATCAGGAACGGTTATGACTGTAAGTCCACCTACCATATCGTCCACGCTTTTCTCTACCAGCACGGCTGCCGCGCCCTGTTCACGCGCCTGTTTGATAAACTGGTGTCCATCGACTTTCGCCCCGGTAAGGCAAACAAACAATGTACCCGGTACAACTTGCCGTGAATCATGCGCTATGGATGTAATATCGACTGCTGTATCGCCGGCAATCACAGCCTCCGGCAGCAAATCGGCCAACTCTTGCAGTTTTTTCATCATGCAGCCACCTCCAGAATTTGTATAGGATATTTTCAACGATCGATCTTAGTGTTTTACAATGACAGTGAAAGTTATGATCTTACTATCCATTCACCTTCTATTTTTACACTCCGGCAAATTTTTTGCAACTCTTTCCCCGAAAAAGCCGATTGTGTTCTTTGGGCATATTCTTCACCCAAAGGCAAACAGCAGCCAAAATGGCTGCTGATAGGATGTAAAACAAATAGTATATTCATATCATTCTTTATTGCATCCCGTTTCTTGTTTCGGTCTTACTCAAAGCATACGCTCCGGATCCATTGCTTTGCTGTTGGGCGACCGTCATATCGCTAACTTTCTTGGTTCCGCCGGAAGCATGATAAATTGTTTGCGGTGCAACCATCCCAAGATCTTTCGTTGCAATGGTCTGAATACGCTGCGGCGATTTCATTTTCGCAATATCCAACTGCAAAAGTTCGTTATCTTTTTCCATCTTAACAACATCGCTTTTTAGCTTTACGACTTCGTATCCATTTTTTACAATCAACGAATTCTGGAAAGTAAGGATCATGGCCATCACTGCTAATAAAAGGATGAGTGCAAAAAATCGGGTCCGCAACTGACGAGTTGGGCGTACATCCTGCGCCTGGACAGAAATTTCCGGAGCTTGTTCTTCCACCTGAAAATCCCATTCTTGTTTTCTCCTCGCTAACATTCCCTCTGGTCCCCCCCTTTATTATCCGCCTGCAATCCTGCCTGATCTAACCGGTTAATCATATTTTTTCTGCAACCCGGAGCCGCGCACTGCGTGACCGGGGATTGGTTTCGACTTCTTGTGCCGTCGGTGCAACCGCTTTGCCGACAATTCTCACCTCAGGCCGGTGCTGACACTGGCATACCGGTAAATGAGGGGGACAAATGCAACCCTGCGCCAAGGCTTTCAATGTTTGTTTTGCAATTCGGTCCTCTAAGGAATGAAAGGTAATGATACAAATCCGTCCGCCGGATTTTAACCGGTTCACTGCGGCAATAAATGTTTTTTCGAGGATTTCCAGCTCATGGTTCACTTCAATCCGGATCGCCTGAAACGTTCGTTTTGCCGGGTGCGGCCCTTCGCGGCGCGCTTTTGCCGGAATAGCGGCTTTAATGATATCCACCAGTTCGCCGGTTGTTTCTACCGGTTTTTCTTTCCGTTTCGCCACAATAAACTGGGCAATCCGTTTTGCCCACCGTTCTTCGCCATAACGGAAAATAACAGTGGCCAATTGTTCCTCTGTATATTGATTCACCACCTGGTAGGCGGAGAAATCAGCATCCGGGTCCATCCTCATATCGAGGGGAGCATCCTGCATATAGGAAAAGCCGCGTTCCGGACGGTCAAGCTGGTAAGACGATACACCCAAATCAAACAAGATCCCATCCACCGCTTCAATGCCAAGCCGGTCCAAAATATCCGGCAAATATCGAAAGTTTGCCTGAACAATTTCAATCTTGCAAGGAAAACCGGACAACCGTTCCCGTGCAGCCTGGATTGCATCCGGATCCTGGTCAATGCCGATCAATCTTCCCTGCGGCTCCAGTCGCGCTGCAATCCCTGAAGAATGCCCGGCGCCACCGAGCGTGCAATCGACATAAACTCCGCTGCGGTCAGTCACCAACGCCGCCAAACTTTCTTCAAACAATACACTTACGTGTGAAAACTCTCCCAAGGAAGATCACCTCGTTATATTCCCAAATCAACCAAATTTTCAGCGATCTGCGTTACGGTCGGACCTACCTCGTCATTATAATCAAGCCAAACCTGCCTGTCCCAAATTTCAATTCGATTGGAAACACCGACAACAGTAATGTCTTTTCCCAATCCGGCATATTCACGCAAATTATTGGGTAAAAGGACCCGACCCTGTTTATCAAACTCCAACTCAGCCGCCCCGGAGAAAAAAAACCGGACAAAAGCACGGGCTTCCGGCTTTGCTAACGGTAATTTTTTCAGTTTTTCTTCCAGAACAGACCACTCTTCTTGCGGATAGATAAACAAACACCGGTCAAGGCCTTTGGTAGCGACAAATATTTCGCCAAGCAGTTCGCGGAACTTTGCCGGTAAAATAATACGTCCTTTACTATCAACATTATGTTGATATTCACCCATAAACAAAGTCCGTCCACCACCTTTGCGAACCACTTTACACCACTTTACACCACTAAGATTAGATTTTCGTGCAAAATAAAAAAAATCCTTCCCCAAAAGGAAGGATTTAAAAAAAAATTTAATTTCTGATCAATCCCAGGCGTTCCAATAAAGATGCGCCTCTCAGCCGGAACAGAAAACTGCGGAACGTATTATCACTCTGAAAAATCGGGATACGTTCCACGGCATACGGATCGCTATCCGGTCCTGCTTGACCGTACCGCACCGTAAAAGCCGCGCGGTAGCCAGCCTGGCGAACTGCTTGTTCGATCTGCAAGTTATAGGCTCCGGTCGGATAGGCAAAATAACGCGGCTTCTGCCCTAACTGCCGTTCCATTTCTTCCCGTGATTCTGTCAATTCCGCTTCTAGTTGCGCGCTGTCGACCTTGGATAACGCAACATGATTCACCGTATGCGAGCCAAACACAAACCCCGCCTGCTGCATTTCCCGCACCTGTTCCCAGTTCATGAACCGCTGGTCCTGGCCGATTTTTCCTGTTACCAAAAAGATGGTTCCGGTAAAACCGTACTTTTTCATGCTCGGGAAGGCATTGGCATAATTGTCGAGATACCCGTCGTCAAACGTAATCATGACCGGATTTTCCGGCAATGGGCTGCCATACTTGAGGTACGCCATAAGTTGATCCGGTGTAACCGTATGATACCCATTGTCATGCAAATAGGCCATCTGCTGCTCAAAATTTTCCGGCAGCACAGACAATGCATGATGAAGCGTATCTACCTTGTGGTAATTCAGTATCGGCACATCGACCACATTAACAGTCTTTTCCTGGTCTCGTCCAGCCACAACCGCTTTTGTGCCGGCGACAGTGGAAGCAATGAAGACCAGCATCATAATAACGGCGATTAAGGTATAAGCTTGTCGTTTCCTTGATTTCATACTATCATCCTTCTTACTTACATACGGAAACCAAACAACCACCGGTTATCTCTTTCAACCGGTCCGGCGCAACAGGCAGCGCAGAATTCGCCGTTCCAGCCGCTGCATATACAACATCGTAATCGTACAAGCTTTGGTCCAAATAAATCGGCAAGTCTTTCGTCAAACCCAACGGCGAAACACCCCCCGGTGGAAACCCGGTCCATTCGGTAACCAGTTCCGCGTTGGCAAATTTTACTTTCTTGACGCCCAGGGTTTTGGCCAGCTGCTTAGCATCGACTTTCTTATCGCCACAGGTGACGACAATCACCGGTTTCAGGTCCGCCATAAACACCAACGTTTTGGCAATCTGCCCCGGCGTCACACCCAGCGTCTGGGCGGCCATTTCCGCCGTATGGGTGCTGCTGTCAAACAGAATTACTTTTAAATCGGGATAGCTGCTGATAAAATTTTCTACCCGTACCAATGCCGGCGTCATAATTTAGCCCACCTTTCCGGCCTGTTGGCAAACGCGGCCGGTTTGTACTGCAACCACAAAAACCATAAGAAAGCTCCGCAGCCGATGACTGCGCTGAAAACTTTTGTAACCGGCAATCCGGCAGCGTAATCGATATCAATGCGCAAACCTTCGAAGATAAACCTACCCAAAGAAAAGAACGCCAAATACAACAGAAAGATACTGCCCTGCTGCAAGCGCCGGTAACGGATCTGCAAGATCACCGCTGCGACCAGCAGCACAAAAAGCAACGCGCTCCAACCGGAAGAATACAAACAAACCGGTTCAAAGAAATCAAACTCTTGATAGATTTCCGGCCGATGGGCAAAATCAATATACAAGCCGTGGGCGCTATTGGTGGGAAGACCAAACCCTTCTTCATTCATGATCCTTCCCCATAACCCAATTGCATGGCCAAGCGCCAGTCCGGGAGCAACGATATCCAACCAGTGTCCAACTGGCAACCGATGTCGTTTCGAATAGAGATAGAGAAATAGCACCAGTCCTACCAGCGCCCCATCGAGAACAAATCCGCCGCTTGCCAGGGACCGGATTTTTTCCGGTTCTGCCACATAAGACTGCCAATGTAATACCAAATAATACAGCCGGGCGAAAATAAAGCCGATTGGAATTCCGTATAAAAACAAATCGAGAACAACCCGAATATCTTCCCGCCACAACCGGGCCTGCCATATAGTAACAAGCAGAGTCGCCAAAATAGCGAATGACAACATCAATCCATACCAATAAAACGGTGTGGATCCTATACAAAACGCAATTTTTTCCATTGCTGATAATCAACCTCTATCAAAATATATTGCTGCAATAGTATTATTCTACCTCGTTTTATAACAGTTTTCCAGTAAAAATATGGGTTGTTAAAAATAATCTCTAAATATAGTCAAACTAACTGTTTTGTGGTATACTGTCTTTGATTTTCACAGTTCGTACAATAAGGAGGTTAGAAGTATGACGATCATCACCAAAGATATGAGCATCATTGAAGTTGCCCAGAAATATCCGCAAACTATCGAAGTTTTTGCTTCGTACGGCATGGGATGCCTCGGTTGCGTCGCCGCCCGGTTTGAGAATATCGAGCAGGGAGCTAACGGACACGGCATTGACGCAGATGCGCTCGTTGCCGACCTCAACAAAGCAGTTCAAAAAGCCTAATCCCACACAAAGAGAAAACAACAGCACGCAGGTGGCGGTTACTTCACCTGGCGTGCTGTTTTCTTTTGCTTATAAAAACGGTTTAATTTTAGCGAGAATATTCGCCTTCGGCACAAACCCGGTTATCTTCTCAACCGCATCGCCGTTTTTAAACAAGATCATCGTCGGCAGACCCTGGACGCTTTGATCTTCCGCCAGCGAACGGTTATGGTCCACATCTACTTTGGCAAATTTTACTTGATCGCCCATTTCATCCGCTAATTCATCAATAACCGGAGCCAACCGTGAACAATAACCACACCAGGTAGCCCAGTAATCTACCAACACCGGCAAATCCGCTTCCAGCACTTCTTCACGAAAATTCTTTTCATTCACCTCAATGACATTTGCCATGTTCACTCACCCCTCCTGATTATAAATTTCGACCATAATGCAAGCATCATGTATTACTTTCAGGCCTTTGTCCTTGGCCAAAGCAACCACATTTTCCGCATTTGCCCCTGGCTGCATCCAAATATTTTGGATGCCCAGTTCCGCGCACATTTCAACAATCTTGACGCCAATCCGGCTGTTAACAACCAAATCAACAGCCTCCGGACGGACCGGCAGGTCCGCCAAGGTCGGATAACATCGTTCCCCCATGACCGTTTCCACCCCGGGGTTGACAGGATATACTTCATAACCTGCCGCTTTCATACATTTAAAAATTTTATAGCCGAATTTCTCCTGATTATCTGTAGCACCGACTACTGCCCAGGTTTTTAGTTTCAACATATCTTGAATAGCACTCAAGGGGCATTGCTCCTTTCGTCGGATTTTCCTTTAATTACATTATATTCCTGTTAAAAAGAGCGGTCAATCACTATCTGCATATCTTCTGGCAAATCAGCGGGGAATGTTCACTTTATCTCCCGCCGCCGAATATAAATCTGTGAAGGTCCTTTTTTCTTTTCCCGTTCCAATTCGTACAAATCGGAGTGGGCTTCGATCATTTTCGACAACTGCGACTGGCCGTAGGTCCGCAAATCGAAGGCAGGATCCACCTTATGAAGAGCCTTGCCCAGATCCGATAATCGGGCCCAACCGTCTTCCTGGGCCACCATTTCATAAGCCTGCGCGATTAAGCACAGTTCATTTTCCCGGTCGGCTTCTAACTTGTCTGTCTCCAACTCTTTGACTACCTTGTTGTTGTCCGGTTTGCGCTCCGCAACCGGTTTTTCTTTCGGCTTCAAACTGCCTCTGACCACTGGTTGTTTCACCAAATTTTCTGTATATACAAACAAATCACACGCCCGCAAAAAAGGTTCCGGCGTTTGCTTGCGTCCCAAACCAATCACCATTTTGCCATTTTCCCGCAGCCGGATCGCCAAACGGGTATAATCGCTGTCACTGGATACAATGGCGAAACCGTCAACGTTGCCGCCGTACAGAATATCCATTGCATCAATGATCATCGCACTATCCGTGGCGTTCTTGCCAGTGGTGTTCCGGAACTGCTGCACCGGCTGCAAATATTTTTTCCACGATTCCATTTCACGAGTCGTCCAATCCCCATAAACCCGGCGAATTGTTATTTTACCGTATTTGGCAACTTCTTTTAATACTTCAACGATCAAAGAAGCTTGCGCGTTATCACCATCAACCAAAACCGCAAACCGCTCCTCGGACAATTGTTGTTCCATATCATTCATAGTCTGCTCCTTATCAATTTTTTCATCCCAGTTTTTCAAAACTTGAGATGATTGGTATCATTCACCAAAGAAACAATCGCCCGTTTCGGATAAATTTCCACAATATTGACCGCCGTATTATCCTGTTGAATATTCCAAACATATCTAAGCGGTATATGGAGAATCGAACACAGTATTGTGCGGATTGTCGCTCCATGGGAAACGATAAAAATCGTTTCTTCCGGATGCTGCGCTACCAGTTGCTCCACAGCCTTCATTGCTCTCGCCTGCACGGTTTGAAACGTTTCCCCGCCTGGGATTTCCAGTTCATCAGGGTGAGTGAACAGCTTCCCCATCAACGCAGGCCACTGGCTGCTGATCGCTTCATAATTTTTCCCTTCCCATTCGCCGAAATTGATTTCCCGCAGCTCCGGCATCTGGGTAACAGGCAGTTTGTATTGAGAAGCAATGATTTCCGCTGTTTGAAAGGCTCGGCTAAGATCACTGGAATACACTGCCGCAGGATTCAGTCCGGCAAGGCGGCCGGCAACCTGCACAGCTTGGTCCAATCCGGAAGGACTCAACCCGATATCCGCATGCCCTTGATACTTTAACTCCAGGTTCCACATCGTTTGTCCATGTCGAACCAAAACAATCCGTGTCATTCTTGCTACCACCC
>CAYUNV010000019.1:24042-24308 GCA_964446265.1 uncultured Negativicutes bacterium
CTTACAAAGAAATATTCCCTGTCGCCGGCAATAATCCTGCCGTTACGCTTCCGGCAAATCTTGCAACGCAGCGGAAACCCCGGCGCCAGCAAAGGTTCCCATCTCCACCAAGGCCTTAATACCGGCATCCAGCAGCGACAAGGTCAGGATTGCGCCCACTCCGCCGCTGGCCGATAAATTCAGCGGCAAACCCGGCTTCCAACCAAGAGCTGCGAAAATCTCGCTGTGTTCCGGATAGGGAGCCAGGTGAACTCCGATCAAATACG